>JAUPLZ010000206.1 GCA_030836705.1 Campylobacterota bacterium | reverse complement strand
GATTTCTTGCTCGAATTTATCTGTCCATATTTTTCTCTCAGGTCTTGGTCCTATGAGGTGCATGTCGCCTTTTAATACATTTATCACTTGTGGTAACTAGTCAATTCTAGTTTTTCGCATAAATTCACCCCATTGAAATACTCTAGGGTCATTTTTGCTTGCAAATTGAGCTCCATTAGCTTCTGCATCAAGATACATAGATCTAAATTTCACGCAAATGAACTCTTCATTGTTTTGCCCGACTCTTAATTGCTTAAACATAATAGGTCCAGGCGATTCAGAATTAATTTTGTATTTTGCATAGACCATTGCTGGCCATGTGATAAGCAGCAATATAAACACTCCAATGTAGTCTATAGTTCGTTTTATAGAGTATTCTAGCGGATTAAAAGGTTTTATATCTTCTAGGAAGTTTAGCTCTATGAGATCATCAGGTATGTAACATTTTTGAAGATATGCTTCCATAAAGTGTTCTATTGTGATTATCTGAACTCTTTTTTTTCTTTTTTCAAATTGAAGCTTGGTTAGGTATTTGATGATATCGTCGCTTACTTTTGCTCTTGTGTTAAGAACTAATATATCGAAGTTGTTGTTGTGGACGCATTCGTCAATCTCTTTTAGTACTTCCTCTTGCGGTCTGTCTCTGTATCTTATGTGAGAGATGTTTTTGAACTTTTTGTTAAGTCTGTCTAGTTCAAGTTGTGTAAATTTATACTTCCTGCCAAGTATTAGCATTGATTACAGCCTCTGCTATTATCATCTGTGGTTATTGTAAAAAAACGGTTAAGTATAATTATTGATTCGATTTTTAAAGATTTTGCATCTATTGGCATAAATAAAGCTTCCTAAAATTATAAAAGACATCTAATATTTTTGTATTGTACTCTACCTAGGCTAAAAAATAGAAGCTGAGTAAATTTTGATATAATACTCTCAAAAGTACTATTAAGGATGCTATCATGATGCTAACCGCAAACGATGTAAAAACAAAAGGTGTGTCAATCTTTGAAAAGATGTTAAAAAAAACAGATGAGCTTATCATCAATGTAAGAGGAAAGAATAAATATGTAGTTTTGGATATCCAAAGATATCAAGAATTTAGAGAATATGAACTTGATCTAGCGCACATAAAAGTGATGCAAGATGTTAAAAATGGAAATTATAAAACTCAATCTGCTTCGGAGCATATAAAAGAGTTGGTGGATGAACTATAAGATTATCCGTACTGATGAGTATTTTAAAAAACTAAAAAAATTTATCAAAAAACACCCTGATGTGTTGGATAGATATATAAAAACTATAGAACTGTTAGAAGTGGATCCGTTTCATCCATCTTTGAGGCTTCATAAGCTAGAAGGAAAGCTGCGAGTTTATCATAGTGTATCAATAAATATGAAATATCGAGTGGTAATAGACTTTATCATAAAAGATAAAGAGATTATTCCTATAGATATCGGGGCTCATGATGAGGTTTATTAACACGCCAGCAGAGTTAGATTTGACAACAAAAACCCTCTTGCTACCTCTTTTTTAGCAAGCTAAACGGGTTTTGCCAAAAGCTCTCTTCCGGTTTGCCGATTTCAATATTTTGATAGTATTCATTGTCGTGCGCATGAATAGATTCTCTTATTTTATTGACAAATTTTTTCTGTCTTTCTATCGGTTCTTTTAGTGTGCAGGTCTCTGCCTCTATTAGCTCTTCTTTGAATTTTTCTTCATCAAAATTTTTGCCCAAGTATTTGACTATATATTTCAAATCCCTCTCGGCATTTCCAAGACAGCTAGTGGCTCCTGGAGATGGTGTCAAGTTGAAGATTATCCCTTCGCCTGTGTTGATTGAGGCTTCACCGAGCATGAGCTTTTGTTCTTTTTTGTTTATCACTTGAGGTCTCACTCCGCCAAATCCTGGTGCGTAATCAAACTCGCTCTCTTTTAGCGATGGGACTATTTTCCTAGCATCTTTTAAAAATAGTTTTTTATTCAAAAACGGAACTTCAAAAAGGAAGTTTTTAAAGATGTAGTTTCTAATATCTTTCTCTTTAAAAAGTTTTTTCATTGCCTCGTAGACATCTTTATCAAATCTTAGCGTCTTCCAAAAATCAAGATAAGTTCCGCTTTTGTAGCGTTCTAGCTTTGGCAGTACAAGAGCGGTCGGTCCAAAACGAGTGTTTCCGTTTGCCAGTATGTCAGGGTCGCCGTGAAGTGCTGCAAAAGGGAGTTTTGGGTTTTGTATCATATAAACCTTGCCGTTTAAAATCTTTTGGTTGGTCATATAAAAACTTCCGGCAATAGGCAAGCAGGCATAATCAAGCCCGTATCCCATTTTGTGTGCAAGAAGCAAGCTGTGCGCTCCGGCATTAACCACTACAAAATCAGCATAAAAAATCTCTTTTTTTGTGTATACGGCATAGCCTCTCTCTCTTGTTTTTTTTATTTTTACTACTTCAGAGTTTAGAAATAAATCTACTGTTTTATTTGGCTCTTTTTTCGCATTTTCTACCAAAGATTCTGCCATTTTTTTAAAATCAACAGTCGTCCATTCTCCTCTAGCACCTATGCCTACGATATCTTCAATTCTTTCGTTTCCGTTTTCATCAAATACGACTTTTGGTTCTATCTCTTTTAATTTCTCTTTATCCCAGACCTCAAGATATGGAAAAAGTTCAGAAAACTCTTCGTATCTATGGAGCAAAAACTCAACTTCGTCGCTTCCGACGCCAAGAGCCATTTTTTGATGAGAAAATATGATTTTGTTTTGATAGCCGTGCATAAGGCAATATTTTTCTACCATTTTGGCAGTTCGTTTGGTTATCAATGCTTTTTCAAGGGTGTAATTTGTTTCAATATCGCCTGCATGGATGGTTTGCGAGTTGCTTGTGCCTTTGGTGTTTAGCGTGCCGATGCCCTCGTATTTTTCGACTATTGCAATATTTTTTATGTCGGTATATCTTGCAAGCTCATAAGCCAGTGCGGCTCCGGAAATCCCGCCGCCGATTATCAAAACTTCATATTGATTTTTTCCCATTGGAATTTCCTATTTTAAAGATAATTTCTCATTATTTTTTGGCAAAAGCACTATCAGTGAGCCTTTTTCTTTCATAATGCCGGCGTAATCTTCAGCCTCTTTGCCAAATCCCCAGAAAAAATCAGCTCTTATTTCGCCTTTTATGGCTCCGCCTACATCTTGGGCAAAAACAAGTCTTTGCATCTCCTCTTTTGTTTTTGGATTTTTTGTATGGATAAAGACAGGAGCGCCAAGCGGTATGTATTTTGTATCAACGGCTATGCTTCTTTTTGGCGTGAGTTCGACACCGAGCGAACCGCTTGCTTTGTAGTTGTTTTCTGTGAAAAATATGTAGCTTGAGTTCATATTCAAAACACTCTCTTTTTTATCAGGATTGTCAATAAACCACTTTTTCATACCCTGCAAAGAGCCTTGAGCGGTTTGGATTATCCCATCTTCTATTAGTTTTTTTCCTATGGAAAAGTATCTATGCCCGTTTTGGTCGCTATAACCGACATTGATTATTTCGCCGTTGTCTAGCTGAATTCTGCCTGAGCCTTGTATGTGAAGAAAAAAGAGATCAACATCGTCATCTACATAGCAAATAGCCTCTGCGACAT
>JAUPLZ010000205.1 GCA_030836705.1 Campylobacterota bacterium | reverse complement strand
TCTTAGGCGAAAAAAAAATTGAAGTTCAAAATGAGCTTTTTAGCTCGGAGATTCCAATCGGTTTTGGTGCTATGGAAGTTCACGGAATTACCCCTAGTATGCTTGAAGGCAAGCCTGTATGCAAAGAGAGTGGTGCGTACAAAAGACTTCAAGAACTAAACACAAATGAAAACTACCTCATAATTCACAATGCTCCCTTTGATATAACCATGCTTGAGAAAGAGGGTTTTAAAACTCAAATGAAAGTTATAGATACGCTTAGGGTGGCAAAACATCTTCTTCCTGATGAAGAGGCTCACAGACTTCAATATTTTCGCTACAAAATGGAGTTATATAAAGAGGAACAAAAAGAGGCTGACGCTTTAAACATTGTGATTAAAGCGCATGATGCCATCGGTGATGTTTTGGTGTTGAAGCTACTTCTTAGCAAGCTAAAAGATATTGTTTTAGCACAATTTCCTAACGAAAATCCGGTCGATAAAATGGTTTCTTTAACCGCAACGCCTATTTTAATAAAATCATTTAACTTTGGAAAATACAAAGGCAAAACATTAAAAGAAGTGGCTACAAGTGACGCTGCTTATTTACGATGGATGCTAAGCGGCATGGAAAATCTTGATGAAGATATGCGCTACTCTATCAACACTGTTTTAGGAAGCTAGTAAATAATTTAAAAAGCTATTTTTTGTCAAAGATATTCTCAAACTCTGGGTTTGATTTCCTTTGGCAATCTTGGCGTTGTAGCTCAATCTTTTGCAACTCTTCGTTTAACTCTTTTTTCTTTTTCTCATCAACAATAATATTTGGTACTATAAAAGTATCTCCACTGTATTTAGTGCTAAAGCCAAACATATTTTTTCCGGTAATATTTTCAATAGCGTTTATAGTATCTATAGCGTTACTTCCATCACAGTTAAATATCGCTCCACCATTAATGCATTGACATTTTCTTTCCATACTGTATGACCCAATACTACCTTTATATGCAAAAATAGGAACAGACTTTATATCACCACTAACCTCGACTCCTGATTTATATGCAGAGTAAATGACAGCTTCTATCTTAATATTTTGTGGATTTTGTATAATCCACTCTACAGAATCATATGAATTTAAAACAAGAACAATAGGTTTAGAGTGTTTTGCAATCTTTAGTGTAATTGTTTGATCCTTTCTGCTGCTTTCATATGCTCCAACAAAAACAACTTCACTATTTTTAGAAGTGAGCTCGTTTAGCTCTTTTTTTATTTCACTGCTTGTAAATACTTTCTCTTTGTTTTTTATATTAACCATAAAACCAACGGTGTGCCAATTATTTACATATTCAACTTCTATCTTATGTTTTCCCTTTGTAAATGTATAAGGAATTTGTTCGTTAGTGCCACCCTCATATATAATCATGTCATCTATTATAATGCGTGTTTTAGCCCAACTTTGAGAGATACTAATCTGCATCTCTTCTTCTTTTTCGTAAGTAAAATTACCAACCCAGTATCCACCAAAATCTTTTGAATCAATATTGTGAAATTGATTAGAATTATAGTTCATACTGATTTTTTTTACCTCTTCACTTGAGATAACTTCTTTAGGATTATTAGTATTTATGTAAAAGGCTTTAAACATATTTGTTGGAATAATATTTTTTGGGTTTAAATACTCCCCCCAAGTAGTTTTTGCTTTTACAGGAAGATCTTGTCTTGAGTGTCTATTTGACACATTAAACTCTGCATTTTTAGGCATTGGGCGTAATTTTTGATGTGCTGCATAAGCTTTGTCATCTAGCTCATATTCAATTTCAATGGCTTGCAAATAGTTTTGAAGAACTATCTCTTTATCTACATTCCCTCGTAAGTAACCATTTGCCGTCATATGACCATCTTTTGATGTCATAACAATATTTTTAATGCCGTTACTTGGGCTTTGCCATAAAATAACACTATCAGACTCAAAGCTAGGTTTTGATTTGATGATTTTTTGATTTTTTTCACTTACCCACAAACCCAAAGGTTCATTATTTGTTCTAATTTTATTAAAAGAGTCAGCTTCAAAAGCTAAATTTCCTTTTAACCCAAAAAGAGAAGAGCCGTAAATAAAAATCTTTTTAACACGCCCCTCTTTGTTATACAATATGTCCAATCCGTTTCTAAGGGTACAGTACTCTCCATCTTTGTAATCTTTACATTGACTTCTCATTCCTGTGCCATACTTTGCTTCTATAAACTCCTTATTCTCATTTATATAAGAGTTAATATCAAATATTTCATGATTTTTCAGATGTTGGGCAAGACTATTAATATCGGTTTGCTTATTAACTCTATCTTTATGTGCTGATATCCTTGCCGATTCGTTATAGCATACAACATTGCCGTCTGTTTTTCTTAACAAAGTCTCATTAGGTTGAAGAACAGTTGTAAAAGAGTCTTCCTTTTGCACTTGAACTCTCTGCTCAATTGCGTGAATTATTTCTTGTTCAAACTTTGC
>JAUPLZ010000204.1 GCA_030836705.1 Campylobacterota bacterium | reverse complement strand
TATAAATTCACTAGGTACTATTACTGTGGCTTTTACATATGGCTCTAAGATTTTTTCAATAAATTGCGGTTCTGGAAGATCCACTGGATTATGTACTAGAATTTTTTCTTTTTTTGTTGTTATCACTTCATAGGTAACAGTTGGCGCAGTAGCGATTAATTCTAAGTCAAACTCTCTTTCAAGCCTTTCTTTGATAACCTCCATGTGTAAAAGCCCAAGAAAACCGACTCGAAAACCAAAACCAAGAGCTACCGATGTTTCAGGTTCATATGAGATGCTAGAATCATTTAGTTTTAGCTTATCAAGAGCATCTCTAAGTTCTTCAAATCTATCTGTATCTATTGGGTATAATCCTGCAAAAACAAATGGTTTTGCTTCGTGAAAATCTGCCACTGGAGAGCTTGCTTTTTTGGAGGCATCAGTTATCGTGTCGCCGACTTTGACATCGGAAACTGTTTTAAGACCGATTACGACTATGCCAATCTCACCGCATTCTATTGAGTCTGTTTTAATGCTTTTTATCGGGTGCGGATACATAAGATCTAAAATTTCATGAGATTTTTCAGTTCCCATCATAAATATTTTTTGCTTTTTATGAATAGAGCCGTCCATCACCCTAACAAGAGCAACTGCACCAAGATAATTATCAAACCAGCTATCATAAATAAGTGCTTTTAGCGGAGCATTTTTATCACCTTTTGGCGATGGAATTTTCTCAACTATCGTATCTAAAAGTTTTTTTATGCCTATTCCTGATTTTGCAGAGACCAAATTAGCATCAGAACAATCGATGCCTATGGTGTTTTCTATCTCTTCTTTTACTTTTTCAACATCGGCGCTAGGTAAATCTATCTTGTTTATTACCGGTATTATTTCAAGATTGTGCTCCATTGCCATGTAGACATTCGCGATAGTTTGAGCTTCAACGCCTTGAGCGGCATCTACTACAAGAAGTGCGCCGTCGCTTGAAATCAGAGACTTGCTTACCTCGTGCGAAAAATCAACATGTCCCGGAGTGTCAATAAGATTTAATATATATTCTTGATTGTCTTTTGTGTAATGGAGTCTTACACTTTGAGCTTTTATGGTGATGCCCCGTTCTTTTTCTATATCCATGCCGTCAAGGAGTTGAGCACTCATTTCTCTTTCGGTTACAGTATTTGTTTCTTGGATGATTCTATCTGCAAGAGTGCTTTTGCCGTGGTCTATGTGTGCAATTATTGAGAAGTTTCTAATATTTTTCATTCGTTATACAAAAAGCCCGTTTACGCTTTCTTTGTTTACAATTCTTCTCATAACCTCAGCAAACAAAGGTGCTATTGAGATAACGGTAATTTTTGAAGATTCTTTTTTTAAAGGTATGGAGTTTGTTACTACAAGCTCATCAAGGGCGCCGTTTTCGATTCTATCATAAGCAGGACCGTTTAAGAGAGGATGTGAGCAGCACGCCATTACACTGTTTGCGCCTTTTTCTTTAAGCGCTTTTGCTGCACCTACTAAAGTGCCTGCTGTGTCAATCATATCGTCTACTAAAATTACATCTTTGCCTTCAACATCGCCGATTATGTTCATTACTTCAGATTCATTGGCTTTTTCTCTTCTTTTGTCTACAATTGCCAAATCATAATCAAGCTTTTTTGCCAATGCTCTTGCTCTTGCTACTCCGCCAATATCAGGACTTGCAACTATCGGGTTTTTTAATTTTTTATTTTTTATATAGTCTGCAAAAAGTATTGCACCATATAGATTATCAACTGGAATATCAAAAAAACCTTGAATTTGACCGGCATGTAAATCCAGTGTGACAACTCTATCAACCCCAGCTTTTTCTATTAAATTTGCAACTAATTTCGCTGTTATTGGGACTCTAGGCGCTGCTTTTCTATCTTGTCTTGCATATCCGAAATATGGGATTACTGCTATTATGCTATCAGCACTAGATCTCTTCAGGGCGTCAGTCATGATAAGAAGTTCCATAAGATTGTCATTTGTAGGAGGGCATGTAGGCTGGATCATAAAAACATCTCTTCCTCTTACGCTCTCGCTAATTTGAACTCCTATTTCACCATCTGCAAATTTGTCTACCTTTACGCCGCCAAGTCTGTTGTCAAGCTCTTTTGCTATGGCTTGAGCAAGCACAGGATGTGCGGAGCCGCTAAATATCTTATATCCTTTCATCACTCAAACTCCTTTTTGTGAGTTGAAATATTGTCTCTTAGAAGAGGTAAGCCCCATGATTATTTAGCCTTTTCCAAATAAACACCTTCTTTTGTATCAACTCTTATTGTATCGCCTTCAAGAACATGAAATGGAACATTCACAACTACGCCGGTTTCAAGAGTTGCTGGTTTTTTCCCGCCTTGTGAAGTGTCACCTTTGAAATCAGGCGGAGTGTCTGTTACTTTTAGTTCAACTATTTGTGGAACTTCAAGAGATATTGGTTTGTTATTAAAAAATAAAATCTCAACTTCCATATTTTCAAGTAGCCAATCTTTTGCATCGCCTACTTGGTCTTCGCTTAGTCCGATTTGCTCATATGAAGAGGTATCCATAAATTGGAAAAAATCGCCGTCGTGATATAAGTACTGCATAGTGTTTTGTTCTAGGTTTGGAACATCTGCTTTATCGCCGGCATGAAAAGTTTTTTCTATAACTCTGCCTGTTAGAAGGGACTTAATTTTTGTTCTAACAAAAGCAGCACCTTTGCCTGGTTTTACATGTTGATATTCCGTAATTCGATAAGGGACGCCGTCAAGTTCGATTCTAAGACCTTTTTTTAGATCTCCCATAGAGATAGTTGCCATATTTAATACTCCAGATTTTTTTGCAATTATAATTAAAATGGACTTAGTTGCGCGTTATTGCGTCTGGAGTTTTTAGGGTTTAGCCAAGAAGTGCTTTTAGTTTGCTTCTAAGATGCTCTTGGCTATTTATGTCTGTCACCGGCGACATCGCTTCTATATCTTTTTTAATTGTTTCTATATCTGTAGAAATTCTTCTATCAAGAGAGTTTGAGTTGGCTAAAAGCTCTTTTTTGATTTCAGATAACTGAGCTTGTGTTATTTTTGTTTGTTCGTCTACTAATTTGCCTAGGCTTTCTATGTCATTTTGACCAATTAAAGAGTCTATTTTTTCTTTTAGGTTTAATGAACTTCCTGAAGAATTTTGTCTAAAAGATTCAAAAATATTTTTATCCTTATAGGTCGATGATTCTACTATTGAAGAGATTGAGTTTAAAGTATCGCTATTTTTTTCAGGATTTTTTAGAATTTCCGATATCTGATTTAATGCTTTTTCGCTTTTTTTTAAATAGCCAAAAATATCATTAGTGTTTTTTATATTACTGGTTTCTTCTTGGATAGAGGTAACGCTTATGTTTTTAACTTTTTCTATCTCTTGTTCTTGCGAGGTTCCTGCGGTTGGTTTTTGAGTTTCAATTTCTTTAAATAACGAACCGTATATTGCTGAATTAAGTTTAATATTCATAATATTCCTCTTTAAATGAGTTTTTATAACTCAAGCAAATTACATTCCCTTAAAAGAGTTACATGGATATATTATTTGTTGTTTTACTTCTTTTTTTTATTGAACTAGCCGAAGCAACGCAATACAAAGGAGATAGACTTGGCGAGGTTTTAAGCGGCCTTTGCGAGTTGTATAAAAAAAGTATATTTAATATTATAATTTTTAACTCTTCCTTAATATATATTTTATATGTTTCGCTTGAGTATCGAATCTTTAATTTTTGGATTGCCTTAATTGTGCTTATGAAAATAAGTGATTTTTTTGTAAAACTATATCTCTTTGAAAAAATGGATAAACAAAACGCTTTTAATGCGATTTTATCGGACTTTAATAACATCATATTTGATTGGAAGCTAAAGTACTTTTCGATGTTTTTTTACACTAGTTTATTTATTTTGGCTTTTGCTTAGAAGCTCTTGTCAAATTTTTTTCTACTCTGTCTAGCGTTTTTTTGGAATTGCATAACTTTTTTTTGCTGATCCAAAGACTCTTTGATTTTATTTCTCTCTTTTGTAAAGAGTGTTATTGCCTGAGCTATTAGCGCCTTTGCGCTTTTTAACTCATCAAGTTCTTTGAAATCAGGCATTACAAAATGAAGTCTCTCAAGCTCTTTTAAATCCTCTTTTATTAGTGCTAGTTTAAAATCATTAAGCCATTTATGCACTTTTGCTTGTCTCCTCTTTCCAAGCCTCAATAAGACCTCTGGCTACATTCATAACTATATCCAGTTTTTGTGGCTCACACTCTATATTTGCTTCCGTAAGAAGCTTTATTTGATAGGTATAAAGCCCGTTTAAATATTCTGCAAGATTTTTTTGTTCGCCGGAATAATCAAGTGAACTTATTAGCTCCGAAAAAATATCTATAGTTCTATTTATCCAATAAACTTGTTTTTCTATATCATCATCAAGCATGCTTTTTTTTGCCTGTGCTGTAAATTTCAAAATCCCTTCAAAGAGCATCTCTACGAGTTTAATAGGTGATTCAATGTTGATTGAGTTTTGAGTATATGCGCTAAGTGCTGACCCTCTCATTTTGTTTCCTTTAATTTCTTGCCACTGATTGATCTATTTGTAGTTGCAACGAATTAAAACTATTTTCAAATTGACTTATGATTGAGTTGTAGGACGCAAATTGAGCCTCCATAATTTCATATCTAGATGTTATTCTATCCATAGTTTTTTGCCACTCATCATCCATTCGTTTTGCTTCATTGTTAAGGCTACTTTCTAGTAATCCGAGTGTCGAAAATTCACCAACAAGAATAGAATCAAAATAATCATCTATGTTGTTAAAAACTCCATCCGTATAGTCTTTAGAGCCAATCACTTTTCCGTTATTTAAGCCAAGAAAATTGACTGCATCGGAGGTTGCTCCAGATAGCGTAATTTCTCCACCGTCGGCATTTGTTAAAACAACTTTGTCGCCACTTCCGCTTACGCTTGCTTTGACTCCTGTTTCATTGCTTATTGAGTTTATGGCATTTGCCAACACTTGAGTGTTTTGCGATGGAGTATTTGATGCTAAAAGTTTAACTTCAGGGAGTGAAATCCCGTTTATTTTTATTGAACCGTAAGAGATGGTTTTATCATCTGAAATAGGCAGATATTGACTTGTTGTTACTATACTCCCATCTTCTTGGATTTCATTTACTTGAGTTGTTGCGTATCCAACTTTTCCTCCCACGCTAACGGCTTCTGTTATTTTTGTTTCTCCTCTAAAAAGAGATTCAAAAGCAGTTGGATCTTCTTTCATTTTGGCTTCAAATTTGGCTCTATCAAATGTCATAGTGCCTTCTTTTGTTACTTCAACACCGTAATCGGTTATGGTCATATCGTCAATTGGTGATTTAAAAAGCATGCTAGTTAGCGATGATCTTATCGATGTTACTCTGGTATCACCCTGAAAACTTCCTGCGATTTTGGTTTCGTCATCGTATCCGGTTGTAGAATCAATAAGTGCCATAGTCTCATTATATGAATTAACAAATGCTTCAAAGCTATCACTCATTCCCTCAAGATCTTGCTCTATGTCGTAGTTTATGTATTCATCTTCTTTTTCAAGATTAAAAGTCACGCCGGTAACAAGATCATTAACCGTATTTGTATCTCTAGTGATAGAAATGCCGTTGTATGTGAATTCCGCATCCTGAGCTGTCTGAATCGTATTAAAGCCAAGATCAAAACTCTCGCTAGCAGTTACTGCTATTTCATTATCGGCACCGGTACTTTTTGATTTTAGGATAAGACTATAGCCTTCATTGCCGCCTGTATTTAAAATAGAAGCTTCAATCTGACCGTTTGTTCTATCTTGTATTTTTGACTTTAAATCGCTAAGTTTCATACCGGCTGTAATATCAATCTCGTAATTACTATCCCCAAGAGAAATATTTAGAGTTTCTCCGCCGACTGAAGAGATAATTTCATCTTCAGAGAGAAAGCCTTTTGATTGTATTATGCTTTTTTGAGCCAGCTGTGTTACATATAATTGACCGCTTTGTGCATCTACTCCGTCTTCGGCTGTTATGCTCCCGCCGCTTCCGGTAGAAGAAGCTGTTCTTTTTAAATAATTTAACTCATCGGCAAAAATGGACGCTGAATCTTGAACGCTTTTTAAACTGCTTACAAGTGCTTGAAGATCTTCTTTTTGTTTTGTGTTTTTTTCAGCCCGCTTTTCTATCGGGTTTAGCATCATTTTCTTGTCAGCTTCTTTTAATTGATCTATTGTGTCTG
>JAUPLZ010000203.1 GCA_030836705.1 Campylobacterota bacterium | reverse complement strand
GTGATGATTCTTGAAAATGTTGAGTTTCAAAAAACACTCAATAATAAACTTTATGAATATGGGCAAAAGCCAAGAATCAGAACTTCTGAAATATCTTTTGACGATATTGCCGGTCAAAAACAGGTAAAAACCGCTCTAAAAGAGATAATAGCGCTTTTGGATAAGCCGAATATGATAGAAAAATTCAAAATAACTATGCCAAAAGGAATAGTGCTTTTTGGACCTGAAGGCGTGGGGAAAGTCACGCTTGCCGAGGCTTTTTGCAAAGAGGCGAACTTGCCGTATATTTTGGTTTCGACGGCGGAGCTTTTTAATCAAACATACATCAAGCATGTTTATCAGGTCGCAAAAGACAACTCCCCTATAGTTGTAATACTTCAAGATGTGGATATGCAAGGCGTTGTAGAGGGTGTTCTTACAAATGTGCCTAGCGAGCCAATCGTAGAGGCGTTTGATAGCTTTTCAAAAAATGAAATGGTTTTTACCATAGCTACTGCGAACAATGAAGCAAACATAAATGGCGAGCTTACAAAATCCGGCAGGATAGATTTAAGAGTTGAAGTGCCGGAACTTGATAAAGAGGCTAGGAGATTTTATATAGAGCAGATTTTAAAAAAGCCAAACGACGGAAATATTAATATCGACAGGGTTGTGAAATATATCAGCGGAATGAGCAGAGACGAGCTTGAGAGACTTGATAGAGAGGTGGCGATTCAGGCTGTAAAAAGAAATCTAAAAGTTATAACCGAAGAGCTGATAATTGAGCAGATAAACATTATCAAATATGGTCAAAAACTAGACCAAAAAAAGGTAAAAAATTTTGAAGAAGAGCTAAAAATGACAGCTTATCATGAGGCGGGTCATGCAGTGCTTTCGCATATTTTGCTTCCCGATATAAAAATAGAGCAGGTTACAATAACGCCAAGAAGTGATGCGCTTGGATTTGTCTCATATAGCACCGAAGATTATGAAAGCAATGTGACAAAAGAGGAGCTTTTTAATAATGTTTGCGTTCTTTTGGCAGGAAGAGTTGCAAAAATAAGGCAATTTGGGGAAATAAAAGGGCTTGATAGCGGCGCTATGAGTGACCTTGAGCAGGCAACTATGCAGGTTTATTTGGCAATCGCAATGCTTGGCATGGATGAAGAGCTTGGCATGATAAGCCTAGGCGGACTTGATGCAGGCGTGTTAAATATTTTTGGTAAAAAAATCGAAGAGAGAATCCAAGATTGGTTAAGCAGGGCGAAGATAAAAACAGAGATATTAATCAATCAGCACTGGGATAAGATAGAAACTCTTGCAAAAAAACTAATAGACAATGAGGTTGTCGAGGGTGAAGAATTGGAAGAAATCATAGGCAAATCAAAATAAAGCATTTATGACTAAAAAGTTATAATTCGCAAAAAAAATCTTAAGGAAAACAAGATGGGAAGAGCGTTTGAATATAGAAAAGCGGCAAAAGAAAAACGATGGGCAAACATGTCTAGAGTTTTCCCAAAACTTTCAAGAGCTATCACAATGGCGGCAAAAGAGGGCGGGGCGGATCCGGATTTAAATCCTAAGCTTCGCACAATGATAATAAACGCAAAAGCCGAAAATATGCCAAAAGACAACATAGATGCGGCTATAAAAAGAGCAGAAGGAAAAGACGCCGATACGATATCGGAGGTAAATTATGAAGGCAAAGGACCTCATGGCGTGCTTTTGTTTGTCGAGTGTGCAACCGACAACAATACAAGAACGGTAGCAAATGTAAAGAGCTATTTTAATAAAGCAGGCGGGCAGGTTTTGCAAAACGGTTCTTTGGAATTTATGTTTTCAAGAAAAGCGGTTTTTGAGTTCAAAAAAACAGATGATATGGAGCTAGAAGAGTTGGAGCTTAGCCTCATAGATGCAGGACTTGAAGAGATAGAAGAAGATGACGGAACTATCTATGTTTATGGAAAATATACAGATTTTGGCTCGTTAAATACGGCGCTTGAAGAGCTTGGAATAGAACTGACAAAGGCAAATCTGCAAAGAGTTCCGAATTCACCTGTGGAGTTTAGCGATGAAGAGATTGCAGATATAGAAAAACTTATCGACAAACTAGAAGATGATGAGGATGTACAGGCTGTCTATAGCAATATTGCTTAATTTAAATCGAAAAGTTTCAGTTGCTTGATATTGTGTAATATCATGGCGGTTGTGCAGGTTTAATAAAATAACCAAGAATCTTTGTAACCACAAGGCGCATTTTGATTACCGCCATAGAAAAGGAGAAACAGGTTCAAAATAGAGGCTGTTTTTTTATTTAAGACTGTGAAATTAGAGGAGCGTTATGCCCATAATGAGTAAATTTGAGTTTATAGATGAAATAGATTTATACAGAGCATACAAAAAAACTAAATTTGAATTGTTTAATGATAGAAATAGTGTACTAACTCTTAAGCTGTTTAATTTTGAAAAGGATTTGGAAAAAAATATTTCAAATCTTTATAAAAAACTTCAAAAAAATTTGATATTAAAAGTCTTAGAGAATTTCAATCACACAATGTTTCACCAAAGCAGCCATTTAAGCCTACTCCAACAGGCTTTCAAATGTCAAAAAGTAGAGAAGAATGGATAAATAATTTAGAATTTGAAAATGAAGATATAGAGGAATAAAACAAATATGAAAGATTTAACAAATTCACAAGATTATAGTACATTTTTAGTAGATATAAAAAATCAAATCAAACTCTCACAGCAAAAAGCTTTTAGTGCCGTAAATCAGGAGATGATTTTGCTTTATTTCACTATTGGTGCGATG
>JAUPLZ010000202.1 GCA_030836705.1 Campylobacterota bacterium | reverse complement strand
TAGAGATTACATTTATCATAGTGCCTATTCTTATACCGATAGCTTATGAATTTGATATTAATATGCTCTGGTTTGCGGTGCTAATCGCTATGAATTTACAAACATCATTTCTAACGCCGCCTTTTGGATTCTCGCTTTTTTATCTAAAAGGCGCTGCTAATGATATGATAAAAACTATAGAAATCTATAAAGGCGTATTGCCTTATATTGCTTTGCAAATAGTTGCGCTTGGAATTGTTTTGTTGTTTCCAGAACTAATAGGAGTTGAATAAATGGAATACCTTTATGCGCCGTGGCGAGATGAATATGTAACAGGAAAAAGAGGCGATTGCGTCTTTTGCGACATCTCAAAAAATAGCGAAAACGATACAAAAAACCATGTGCTGTTTAGAGATGAGGTCTGTTTTGTAGTGATGAACCGCTATCCGTACACACCGGGGCATTTTATGGTCATACCTCACAAACACATCGACAAGCTAGAGTATTTAACCAAAGAAGAGTGGCAGCACATAAGCACTCAAGTGCAAAACGGCTCAAGACTCTTAAGAGAGGTTTTTAAAACAAGAGCTATGAATATAGGTATGAATATAGGCGTTGAAGCGGGTGCGGGCATAGCCGAGCATCTTCACTATCACATCGTGCCAAGATGGGAGAGAGACACTAACTTCATCACAACCATCGGAGGTTCTAGGGTTTATTCTGTTGATTTTGACGCTATTTACAAAAAACTTCTTGCCGTTAGCGGAGATTTTTTTAAATTATGAAACACTCATGTTTTCTAAAAACTCAAACAAATATAAAAATTAGGAGTGTTTCATTAGAACGACTTATGTCGCCAGAGCCCTCTGCTGAAGAGTCCTTTTTGGACTTGTTCAAAAAGGAGATTATCAGATGAATGATTTCATTTTAACGGCTCCAAAGCTCACAAAAGAGAGATTGTTTGAAATTTTAAACAAAAGATTTGAACAAGATGAGATAAAAAAACTATCGGATTTAAAAGACCCTTTTGTTTTTAAGGATATGCAAAAAGCGATTGATAGAATAGAAAAAGCAATAAATTCAAAAGAAAAAATAACGCTTGTCGGCGATTATGATGTTGACGGAGTTGTTTCATCGGTTATAGTAAAAGAGTTTTTTGAATACATAAATTACCCTCTTGAAATAATCATACCAAACAGATTTAGCGACGGATACGGTATAAACAGCACTATTTTAGACAAAATCGATGCAAGCGTAATTATCACAGTAGATAATGGCATAAGTGCAATAGAGCCGGCATTAGAATGCAAGAAAAAAGGGATAGACTTAATCATCACCGACCATCACACCTGCCCTGATATTCTGCCTGATTGCTTTGCTATCATCAACCCAAAACAAAAAGATTGCGGATTTGATTTTGGCGATATTTGCGGCGCTGTTGTGGCATGGTATCTTGTAGCCGGACTTAAAAAAAAGCTAAATGTCGAATTTGACATGAAAAACTCGCTTGATCTTTTGGCAATCGCTACCATCTCCGATGCCGTTCCTCTTGTGTCTGCAAATAGAACCATCGTAAAAGCCGGACTAAAGGCATTGGAAAACTCAAAAAGACCGTCCGTTGAAGCTTTTAGGCAAAAGCTAAAAAAAGAAAAATTCACATCAGAAGATGTCGGTTTTGCGATAGCGCCAAAACTAAACGCCGCCGGAAGAATGAATTCGGCTTTTGAAGCATATGAGTTTTTGATGTCAAAAAATATAAACGAAGCGACCAAATGGCTTGATTACCTTTGGAATCTAAATATCCAGCGAAAAGAGATAGAGCTTCAAATCACAAATTATGCAAAAAACATAGTCGACAAAGATGACAATATCATAGTTGTTTGGGGCGATGAGTGGCATGAGGGAGTTATCGGGATAGTAGCTTCAAGACTTGTTGATCTCTTTAATCTGCCTGCAATTGTTTTTAGCGTAAACGAAGAGAGAGCCAAAGGAAGCGCTAGAAGCATAGGCAGCGTGGATATTTACGCACTCATAAAAGAACATCAAGATATGCTTATTAATTTTGGCGGACACAAACAAGCAGCAGGGCTTAGCATCAAAAAAGAAGAGCTTGCAAAATTCAAAAAATCCATAAACGAATCGGCAAAAAAACTAGACAAAAAAGAGTTCATAGCCGCAAGCGAAATCATAGGCGAAATGGATTTTGATGCGCTTGATTGTGAATGTTATGATATTTTAGAGCAGTTTGAGCCATACGGCATATGCAACCCAAAGCCACTATTTTTAGCAAGAGACGCTAGCGTCGTTGATAGCAGAAAAGTCGGGAGCGGCAAAAACCACATAAAACTTGTTTTAAAATCAAAAAATGAATGCAAAAATGCGATGGCATTTTTTAGCGACCATGAAATTTTAAAAGGTCAAAATATCTCATTTGCCTTTGCATTGGTAAAAAATGAGTTTAGAAATGAAATAAATTTTGAGTTTATGATTAAGAAATTTTTCTGAAACCATTTAGGTGTATAATCTAAGCTTCATTGGAGTGGAAATTATGGATCTAGCTTTTGTTTTGTTTTTTTTGCCTATTTGCCTTGCTTTTATCATATTTTTATTTGAAAGTATCGTATGGCGATATCTAATAGTAACT
>JAUPLZ010000021.1 GCA_030836705.1 Campylobacterota bacterium | reverse complement strand
TCTACAAAAACAATAAAAGAAGATGTAGAAAATTTTGTAAATAACAACTTCAAGGGCTTAGATTATACGCTAAAGCTAACACAAGGCTCGAAGCCGTTTATAACAAATAAAGATTCGCTTTTGATTAGCCATACCGCAAATGCTATAAAAAAAATTACCGGCATTGACACAAGATTAACAACAACAGGTGGTACTAGTGATGCTAGATTTTTTGGAGAGTTTAGCGTGCAAACTGTAGAGTTTGGTGTCGTAAATGACACCATTCATGCTCCAAATGAAAAAACTACTATAAAAGAGCTAAACGCATTGGAGGAAGTTTTTTTAGAGATTATTAAAAGCTTTTAGTAATCTTTTATTCTTGATCTATAACAAACTTATACTGTTTTTCATTTAGTATTTTTTTTGTGCTATATATGCAATTAAGATGAACCATAGTGGTATCGGCTTTTAGTTGCGCTATTTTGTTAACACTCTCTTTTAATTCATCAGGAGTTGCTCCGGCTACTATCTTTTGGGCTATTTCGTCTTCAAGCTCATTTACTTCTTTTGTTATTTTTTCAACAGAAGACATAGTGTTTTGTCTGATTTTTAAAAGCTCAGCTTTTTGATCTTCTGAAAGATTTAATTTTTTATTATCCCAGTTTAGCTTTACTGTTCTTGTTATGTGTGGGATTTTTTCCACTATCAAAAACGGCGAAGAGACCATTCTTTTTTTAGCCGGCATATCCTTGGCATTTAATCCTGCAACCGCAATGCATGCCACCGCAGAGAGCGCAATTATTTTTTTAAACATTTTTTACCTCCTAATATGGTGGCTGATTCTAACAAAAGCGCACTTAATAGTCTAAATGCTATCATTATAAAATTTTTGTAACAGATAATAAAAGGTGTTTAATGAAAGCAGATCTAATTGTTGGGCTTCAGTGGGGCGATGAAGGAAAGGGTAAAATAGTAGACCTTCTTGCTAAATCTTATGACTATGTAACAAGATATCAAGGCGGTCACAATGCCGGTCATACGATAGTCGTTGATGGCAAAAAACTAGCCCTTCATCTTGTTCCCTCTGGAATTCTTAACCCAAAAGCTATTAATATTATCGGCAATGGTGTAGTTATATCGCCGGAAGCTTTATTAAAAGAGTTAAAGCAGTTTGATTCAATCGACGGCAAGCTTTTTATAAGTAATAAAGCCCATCTGATACTTTCATATCATGCCGCAATTGATCAAGCAAAAGAGAAGCAAAGAGGAGAAAATGCTATAGGAACTACAGGAAGAGGCATAGGTCCTAGCTATAGCGATAAAATTTCAAGATCCGGTCATAGAATAGGCGAGCTTTTGGATACTCAAACGCTAGCAAAAAAAATAACAGAGCAGCTCAATGAAAACAAGGCATATCTTGACTCTTTGGGTGTTGCTATTCCTAGTTTTGATTCTTTAAAAGAAGAGCTAGAACTCTACAAAAAAGAGCTTTCTAAATTTATAATAGACACAACTGATGTTTTATGGAAAGCACTTGATAGTCAAAAGAGGGTGCTTCTTGAAGGTGCGCAAGGTACTCTTCTTGATATAGATCACGGAACATATCCGTATGTAACTAGCTCAAACACTATTGCAGCAGGTGCGTGCAGCGGAACCGGACTTAACCCAAAAGAAATAGGAAAAATTACCGGAATTATCAAAGCATATTGCACAAGAGTCGGTAATGGACCTTTTCCTACGGAGGATTTTGGAAGCGATGGTGATTTGATAGCCAAAAATGGTCATGAGTTTGGAACGACTACCGGTAGAAAAAGAAGATGTGGCTGGTTTGATGCCGTCGCCGCTAAGTATGCATGTAGACTAAACGGGTGTGACGATGTTGCAATTATGAAGCTTGATGTATTAGACGGTTTTAAGACAATCAAAGTGTGTGTTGCATATGAGATAGACGGTAAAAGAGTAGATACAATGATTGGCGATGTTACAAAAGCAAAACCAATCTATGAAGAGTTTGCCGGTTGGGACAAGGTAAAAGGTGTTAAAGAGTGGAAAGATTTACCTGAAAATGCAAAAAAATATATCAAGCATCTTGAAAAGTTAATGGGCGTAAAAGTTTCATTGATTTCAACCAGCCCAGATAGAAACGATACTATCTTTCTTGGCAATGAAGAGTAAATTTACTGCTTTAATAAAGATAAAAGAGCAAAAAGTTGAAGAGGTTTCAATTCAACTTGCTGAAATAAGAAATGCAATAGTGTTAAAAAAAAATGAAATAGCTGCTTTGAATGACTCTTTTTTTAATATAAAAGAGCCAAAAAGCGGCACTGTTGCGTATTTTGCGCAAAAGCAGCTACTAAATGTTGCGCACAAACAGGAGCAAAATCTGCTCGAGTCACAACTTAATAGTTTGATTTTAAAAGAAGAAGAGCTTGTTTTGAACTTAAAAGAAGAGAAGTTAGAGTTTGAAAAATTTAATCTCTTGCACAAAGAAGAACTTAGAAAACAGCTTAAAATCATAAAAGAAAAAGAAGCCGCTTTTATGGATGAGATGGGAAGTGTCGGATTTAATCAAAACAGGAGTGTTGTTTGAGAGTTTTTTTTCTTATTGTTTCGGTGACTTTTTTTTTACAAGCCGGAGAAGATAGAACTTTTGATTGCAATAGAATTTTTGAACAAAGAAAATCAGAATTAATCTTGGAGTTAAACAAGATAGACGAGCAGCAGCAAGCATTGGAAGCGCTTCAGCATGCCACACAAAAAGTTCTTGATGCAAAGGAAGAAAAACTAAAACAAAAAGAACAAGAGATTGGTGAAAAGTTAAAAAAAATCGAAGAAGCAAGAGAAGATATTAAAAAAACATATGCTAAAAATGAAGAGCTTTTAAAAGAGATAAAAAAACAAAAAGATGACAAAATAATAGAGACATATTCCAAGATGAAAGATGGTCCTGCGGCTGATATTATTTCTAAAATGAATGAAAGTGAGGCTGCTTCTATTTTGTTCAATTTAACTCCAAAGCAATCTGCAAAAATTTTTTCCAAAATGCCGCCTGAAAAAGCCGCTGCTCTTATTGAACTTTTAAAAAAAGGTCCTCCTTATAGCAAGGAGTAGCTATTCTTATTATTTGTATACCTTTTATGTGATACAATCACATAAAAATAGAATCCAAGGCTATGTGTATGAGACTACATTCCGAACATTCAAAATTTGTTGCAGATAAGATAGCTGTAGACTTGCTTAAAACAGGTTTTGTAAAATTAAAAAAGGGGCTTGAGCAGGTCTCTTTGCTATCAAAAGAACTTATTGATGAAGATATTAATTTAGATAATGATTTGACGGCGAGAGCAAAAGAGCTTGTTACTAAACAAGATGAGGATATTGAATTTTTTCAAGCTGACAGGAAGCAGCTTTTTTGGATGGTAAAAAAACGCCTAGCAAAAGAAGAGGGATTTAATTTAAATTGGGAAGAGAGGCTTAGCGAGCTTTCTCATAGAATACTTGATGAGCTTTATGAAGAGGATCTTATAGAGTATAGTGTTTCCGAAAATAAAGTAAAAAATGTCATATATAAATCAATTGAAGACTATTTGAAAAAACAAGATAGTATTGAAGATAAGGTTCATGAAAAAATAAGTCACTATAAACGAGGTGTTGTATATGGCACTGAAGAGTATGAGATTATTTATAATAAGCTTTATGAAGAAGAGCTAAGAAAACTGGGGATATAAATGAAAATCTACTGCTATTTTGAAAATGGGTTTTATGTTGAAGCTGATGGTTTTGGAGCTGATACCACGAGCGTCGGCGAAATAGTTTTTAATACTTCAATGACCGGATATCAAGAGATTATCACAGATCCTAGTTATGCTGGACAGTTTATCACTTTTACATCTTCTGAAATTGGAAATGTCGGAGCGAATGAAGATGACAATGAAAGTAGAGGGGTTTATGCAAAAGGCGTTATAGTAAAAAGCTATCAAGATAGATATTCTAATTTTAGAGGAAAGCAGTCCCTTTCTGATTTTTTAAAAGAGAAGAATATTCTTGGAATTTGCAATATAGACACTAGATTTCTTACAAAAATGATAAGAGATGAGGGTGCTATGATGATGGTGGCTTCCTCAAAAATCTCAGACAAAGCTGAGTTGAAAAAAATTCTTGAAACAACTCCTAGAATTGAAGAGATAAACTATATCAAAGAGGTTAGTGCAAAAAAAAGCTATCTTCATACACAATCTGCTTGGAACGAAGATACACTAAAATATGATGAAAAAAAAGAGCTTGCAAAAAAAGTAATAGCGATTGATTTCGGCGCGAAGCTAAATATCCTAAACGAGCTTGTAGAAGCGGGGCTTAAAGTAGAAGTGGTTCCTTATGACACTTCGGCTGAGACTATAATATCAAAATTTAAAAATAAAGAAATAGGCGGCGTTTTTCTCTCAAATGGTCCTGGGGATCCTTTGATACTCAAAAACGAGGTTGAAAACATAAAAAAACTCATAGAAGCAAACATACCTATGTTAGATCGGAAG
>JAUPLZ010000201.1 GCA_030836705.1 Campylobacterota bacterium | reverse complement strand
TCAATACCTGTCGTCTGTGAAATAGGATCTATTTGTGGAGCCATAGCAAAGACAAGAAAAGAGCTTGCATCAGAATATATAGTCTCTCCCTGCTTTAGTGTCTCTGCAAGTTTCCATGGCATATTAACCTCAAAATGGCATTCAGAAGTGTTTACAAGTTTAGCCATTGTTTCACCTTGACTAACAAAACTACCGACTTGCACAGATATCTCTGAAACGGTTGTATCTGCCAGCGAAGTAATTGTAAGTGTCGGATATGGTTTCTTTTGTGTAGAAATTTTGTTTAACTGCTCCTCTGAGAGTCCATATGCACTAAGCACATCGCGTTTGAAATCCGCAGACAAAGCAAGCTTTTCAAATTGATTTTTGCTCTCTAGATAACGTTTAGACGCAATAACCCCTTTTTGCGCCAATGGCTCAAGACGCTCCATCTCTTTTTGATAAAACTGCAATTCAAGTAAGGTTGAAATATAATCCGATTGTAAATCAAGCAGTTTCGGACTCTTTAAAACAAAAAGTTTTTGCCCTTTTTTTACTGACACATATGGCTTAACTGAGACCTCGGTTATAAACCCATCAACATTGGCACTAATCGTGTAGCGGTGTGTAGGAGGGTATGTGTAAGTTCCAAGATAACTGCCCATGGGAACCGTAGTTGTTCGCTTTGGAGTATCAAGTTTTATGTTTAGCGACCCACCCTCAACAATATTATCAGCATTTAGCGTTTGAAATATGACAAGTGCCGCGATAAGTAAAAATCGTTTCATTTAATATCCTTTTGTGGGTCTATCCCCAGAGTGTAGTAAAGCTTGGCCTTTGCAAGCAGTGATTCAGTAGCGGTATCTACACTTCTAATTAAGAGGCTGAAAAGCGTGTTTTCACTATCTATATATTCAAGATAAGTGCCCTCAGAACCGATAAAACGCTCTTTTAGCAATACAGCAGTCTGATAAGCTCTTAGAATGAGCACATCGTTCAAGCGTTTTAATGTAGCACTTCTAGTCTCTTGTGCTACCATATATGCGTGAATTTGAGAGTGCATCTCTTTTTTGGTAAAAAGCAATTGCTGCTGTGCATTTAGTTGTGAAAGTCTGGCTGTTTCACGTTCGTTTTCAAGACGATCTCCTGCACTAAGAGGAATCTTTAAGAAAACCGTGGCGCGAGTCAAATCCGTCTCATCATCATATCCGACACCGAGGGTAATATCTTGCATCGTATTAGAGCGAAACTTATTTAGCGCAGAAGCTGTTTTAATCTCGCTTTCTAGCTGTGCATATAGAATAGAATGTTCAGCCAAGTCATCCGATAAAGTTATTTCATATTCTAAGTCCCGGCAAAGAGGTTCATCGGAATCATTTTGTGTGTAAGCATACAACATGTTAAGAGATTCACTATAATTACTCTTAAGAGCATCAATATTAAGCTGAAGCTCATCTGCCGAAAGTTCACTTCGTAATAGTGAACTAAGATCAAACTCACCACCGGCAACTCCCTCTTGGATGAGTGCGGTTAGTTCTAAGCTACGATTTTTTGCATCATTTAGCAAATTGATTTTTTCTTTGAACGAACAAGCTTTAATGTAGTGCTCAGATACTATATTTTTTAGTCTGTTTATTTGAAGAGTTTTTTGCTGATCCAACGAGAGATTTAATGCCTTCAAATAGGCATCGTTATTACCCAAAAGAATATTTTTCTCAACCGATACATGATACTCTAGCTTATCACGGTTGATGTTTTTTGCAGAGGCATTGCCAATTTCACCGTTAAGCAAAAATCCGCCGGAGAGCACTTCGCTTCGTTCGGCAGAGGTTTTAACAGCGCTCTGCATCTCAAGCGCTTTGGCGGCTTCAGAGAATTTAGCGGACTCCAAAAAAACTTGCAGTGAAACACTTTGGGCATGCAAAGCAAGAAGTGACGATAAGATATATAATAGTATTAATTTCATTGTTAACCTTTTTAATTGAACAAATATTTGTTCAATTTTTATAATTTAATGCAGCATGAACTGCAAAGATAAAAAGTAAAAAAGTTTTAACTGATAGGGGGCCGCTGAGGAACAAAACTTATTTGTGAAATAAAACCTGTTTGAAAATCAAATGGTTTAACGTTGGTAACAACCGGCTCAATCGAATAGGTTTCTATAAATGGTACATCCAACGCCACATGTATATACTTATGCATTTGAGACGCCGAATCTAAATTACTATATTTACCCTCTGCATAACAAATTTCATACTGAGCATCCGCATCGACGGCAACGACAGCATAATCATGTGTAGTCACAAATGACATAGCAAACAATAATAGCAATAATATTTTATTTCTTAATAGTCTCATATCGCATATTATATAGTAAAAAAAGCAATATAGTCTAAAAATATTTAATAGTTAATTGTTATAGAATTAAAATGGGGAAATTTAAAGTTACTGAATTATGATAAGCAACCAGCAATTTGAACTTAACATTCTTTTAAAAACTATATTTATAAATATTTACTTCGATATAATTTCACAACTAGCAAGAAGGAATAGAATGAAATTTTTATTTACTAACACATCCCACTTCAACTTGGCTAACATGTTTACATTCGTAAATATAACCGCAGGTCTTTTGGCAACCTATTTTATAACTCAAAACAACTTTTTCACAGCCATCATCTTGGCTTGGATCGGCGGAGCATTTGATATTTTTGACGGCAAAATTGCCAGAAAATACAACCTCTCAAACGAATTTGGAGTTCAGCTTGACAGCTTTGCCGATTTTTTGAGTTTTGTTCTGGTTCCCGTATTTTTGATATTTCAGGCTGTTTATGCCGTAAACTTCTCCGGTATTGCAATTGTAGCGGCGGCGGCTATCAGCATCTACTATGTCATCTCAGGTCTTAGAAGACTTATTCAGTTTAACATAAACTCAGACGCAGGAGAGGTTGCTAAATTTTTCACGGGCGTCCCTACCCCTCTTGGCGCGATTTTGCTATGGTTGGTTTATCTGGCTTCCACTTATGAGTTTCTTCCGGCTTCTGGGGTTGTTGTTTTAATGATAATTATTGGATGGAGTTTAAACTCTAAAATAAAAGTTCCGCATCTATAACACTACCTAGTGTTTAATGCGTACTTTCCGCTTCCAAAAACAAATATCAAAATCGACATCACTAGATATAAAAACGGAAGCTCAAAAGACGGCGCGCCATGTTCGCCCAGTTTAAAAAGTGAGCTTCCATATACTAAAAATATTGCAAAGCACATATTTAGTGCTAAAATCAAAGATGCTACCCTTGCATAAACTCCAAGCAGAATTAAAATCGGCACCACAACCTCCCCTATATAAACTCCATAGGCTAAAAACTCCGGAAGCCCTGCGCTAACCGTTAAATGTTTTATCCCTTTTATGCCGTTAATTATCTTATCAAGCCCGTGAAAGAGCATCATCGCCCCAACTGTTAATCTTAAAATAAGTTTTGCTATATCGTTCATCATGCTTGGCTTCCTGTCATACGAATTTCTCTCTGCGGAAAAGGTATCACAATATTAGCACTATTTAGCGCATGGAGTACCTTTAAATTTATCTCATACTGTATTTTAAAAAAACTGTTTGTCGGCACCCAATATCTGTATCCGATATCAATAGAACTCTCTGCAAATTTTTCTATCCCTATATTTGGTTCATTATTTTTGCTAATCCTTTCATGCTTTGACAAAACTTCTTTAATTATTTTGATAACTTCTTCTGCATCGCTGTCGTAAGACACTCCGACACTTCCCTCAACAATTCTATAAGCATATGAATTTACCAATATCTCACCAATCATATATTTGTTTGGTATAGTTATCTGTTCTTTGTCCTCATTTACCAAGATAGTATAGGAAAGCTTAATCTCCTGAACCTCTCCATGTATGTTATGAACAGTTATGGTGTCTCCTATTTTAAAAGGTTTTGTAGCTACCAAAACGATGCCTGCGGCAAAGTTTGAAACGCTTCCCTGAAGAGCCAAACCTGCAGTCAATGATATGGCGCCAAGAGCCGCAATAAACGGAGCTATGGAGATACCAAGTTTTCCAAGTGCCAAAATCACCATCATTGCAACTACTAAAAACCTGATTAGATTTGCAACGAAAGCGCTTAAAGTTTCATCCATGTGATGCTTAAGAAGCGCTCTCAGCGTATATTTGTGAGCATATCTAGAGGCTAAAACACCTATAAAAAGTATTATCACCGCACCGATTATCTGCAAACTGTAATTTGCGAAAAAGTCAACTACAACAGTGTAAAATCTTCCCGCTTCATGAAGCTCCTTATCCATCTGTCGCCTCCTTTTTTTCTCTAAATTTACAGCTTCCGACCCTCATTATTTTGCCTGTTCTTATAACCTCTTTTACATATTTTAGCGTACCCTCCGGGTCAGCATCTCCAACCTCCTGTGCTATAATCTTTAAAAGATCGGCTTCATTTGTTGTCGTCCAAGTTTTTTCATAACTATACTGCGTCTGTATCTGCATAATTTTATTTTTCCTCTAATTTACACTATTTTGTCTATTTATAATAATATCTAAAAATTAAAAAATTTATAATTTCTATACAATTATTAAAATCATTGCGGCATGTACCCCTGTTTTATCGATTTTTCTACACAATATAAACTTAAATAATCTACAATATAATTTATTTAAATAAAAAAGAAAATATATTTGGGTATAATTCGCCAAATATTTTAGGGGAAGGTGCCATGTCATACTTGACATGCTTGTATCATCTCCTACTCTTAAAGGAAAATGATGCAAGAAAATGCACAAACACAAACAGAAGAAAAAGTAATCACATTTGATGATTTAGGCTTAAAAAAAGAGATACTTCGCAGTGTCAAAGAGGCTGGCTTTACAGTACCAAGCCCGATTCAAGCAGCAGCAATACCGTTTATATTGGCAGGTCGTGACATTGTTGGTCAAGCTCACACAGATACTGGTAAAACAGCAGCTTTTGGTCTTCCGGCACTAAACAACATTGACCCAAATGACGGAGTAGGTATTTTAGTTATCACTCCAACTCGCGAACTTGCTACTCAAGTTAGTGATGAACTGTTTAAATATGGAAGAAACATAGGTGCAAGAACTGTAACAGTTTATGGCGGCAGCTCTTATAATAGACAAATCGACCTTATAGAAAGAGGTGCAAGTGTTGTTGTTGCAACCCCTGGTAGACTTTTAGACATTTTAAAGAAAAACCTTCTAAAAGATTTCGCTCCGAGCATTGTTGTTCTTGATGAAGCTGATGAAATGCTTGATATGGGATTTTTGGATGATATTAATGAAATTTTTTCATACCTTCCCTCAAATCGCCAAACGCTTCTTTTTTCAGCTACTATGCCAAAACCAATCAAGCTTCTTGCTGAGAGAATTTTAGACAATCCTGAATTTATAAGCATCACAAAAGGTGAAACTACAAACACAGACATCAATCAAGAGTACTATGTTATAGAAGAGTCTGAGCGTGATGATGCAATCATTCGTTTGATGGATGCAGAAGGGTGTGACAAGTCAATAGTATTTTGTAGAACAAAAAGCGAAGTAGATAGACTATCAAATGTGCTTTCAAATGCTGGCTACTTAGCAAATGGACTTCATGGAGATATGGAGCAGCGTCAGCGCGAAACTGTAATCAAAGGCTTTAAAAACAATGGTGTTAAAGTTTTAGTTGCTACTGACGTTGCTGCTCGCGGTATACATGTTGATAATATATCTCATGTTTTCAACTACCATATTCCTTTTGACCCTGAGTCTTATGTTCACCGTATCGGTAGAACAGGGCGTGCCGGAACCAAGGGTAAAGCTATCACACTTTTAACTCCCTTAGAGTTTAAAGAGCTTCAACGCATCAAAACAAAAGTTGGAACAACAATGACTCACGCATTCGTTCCAAGTAAAAATGATTTAAGAGCTACTAACTTAAAAACTATTGTTACGACAATAGAAAACCAAAAAATTTACGATGAAGCACATCAAATTCTCGATCTGTTAAAAGAAGATATAGATGAAGCAACTATTATGTTTAAGCTGGTTTCTATGATTTTAGACAAGCAGACAATTGCCGGTCCAAATTCTATCGGAATCCCTGCTGATAAATTAGCAGCAATA
>JAUPLZ010000020.1 GCA_030836705.1 Campylobacterota bacterium | reverse complement strand
TATTGTCAATCTCGCATGAGTTTAAATTCAAAAAGTGGCTCTATAAAGATTAAACGCAATAAAAAAGTTTTTGAATTATATAAGTCTGGAGATAGCATAAACGCCCAAAATGTAATTTTAAAATTTTTTATTTTTGGTGTTGTTATCTTTGTTTTATTGGTTGGCTTCTTTTATTGGTTTATTTCTTCTAAAACCCCTGACAATGAGATTGAAAATAATACTTCTTTACCGGCCCAACAATCTGTTTCAGTTCAACAATCGGCTCCGGCCCAACAATCTGTTTCAGTTCAACAATCGGCTCCGGTCCAACAATTTGCTTCAGTTCAACAATCGGCTTCTGTTCAATATGCAAGCCCTGCTCCAACTTCTGTAAATGAAAATATTTTATTTAATCTAAATTGTAGTGATGTTTCTTGCTCTAACGAAGATATAAATATTCCTCCCGACCTCATTACCTATTTTGTTAAAGAGAAAAAAATCAAAATCTTATATAGCAAAAAAGTAACTTCTAAATATTTTAAATTTTACTTTGATTCTACAAAAGATTTTTATAACTATTTAAAATTAACTAAAGGGGTAAAAAATGAAGAGAATTTTAATTCTTTTGCTACTGATAAACTCACTAATCAAGGCGGATGAGCGTAATATCTCACTTATTGATTTTGCCAGTATTGTATCTTCTCAAAATAACGTAAATATTTATATTGATGAGGATTTAAAAAAACAAAATGTATCTATTTTTGTACCATTTGAAATAGATGATCATGATTTGCTTTATGTGTTTAAAAATTCATTAAAAAAGCTAGGTTATGAACTAGAGCTCTATAATAAGATTTATTACACTATAAAAAAAGAATCGGATTCTTTATATTCCTATTTTATCAATTTAAAATATAACTCTTTTGACAATGTATCAAATTATCTGAAATTTAAAGAGATTAAGTATCAGTACATTGACACTATAAATACTTTTGTTGTTTATGCTCCAGCAAATACTATAAACTCTGTATCTAATGATATTCGCAAAATTGATTCTGAAAAAAAACAAGTTACTTTAAGATTTACAATAATTGAAATTAATAATGATGAACTTAACGAACAAGGTTTTACTTATTCAACTATATATACATCTGCTTCAGGAGAGATACTAAACGTTTTAAATACTTTTGTGCTGCCATTTCAGACAAATAAACCTATTTTTACAAGTCCTAATTTTTATGCTGCTCTAAAGCTTTTTAACGAGAATAATTTTTTTAATATTTCTCAAAATCCATATATATTAGTTCAAGACAACAAAGATTTTACATTTCAAGCTGTGAGCAATATCCCTTATCAGAGTTCTAAGACTGTTACACAAGCTTCTAACGTGTCGCAGCAGACATCTATTGAATATAAAGACGTAGGATTAAAAATCAGCGGTAAATCAATTGTATTTGATGATTATATAAATCTTGATTTGGATTTGGTTATCGAAGATATTTTAAGCACTACTGACAACATTCCTACAACTTACAAGCGTCAGTTAAAATCAAATACAAATCTTAAATATGGCGAAGTTCTTATATTAAGCGGTATTAATCAAACCAAAGTAAATAAGACCGATTTCAATATCCCTTTTTTCTCTTCCATTCCTTACCTTGGTGAGCTGTTTAAATATAAATCTGAATCTAACATCAAGTCAAACATTTCAATAGCTATAGAGGTCATAAAATGAGAGTTTACATTATGGCCGCCTTTGCTTCTTTGCACCTTTTGAGCTTGCGAAAAAGTGCAAAAAGTGGGCGGCCCTTGTCCACTTAACAAAAGTTTACGGATACATCAAAAAAAAGGAAGTGACAAATGTTCGGTTTATCAAAACAAGATTTAAAAAATATCCAATCTAAGATAGATAATCAATCTGATTTTTTAGAGGATAATTTCTTTACTACTGCTTCAGGTCAGATTAAAACGCTTAAGGATATTTCTTTCTCTGCAAATCATAGCGTCAGATATTACGCTCAATTATCCAACAAGATAGATACTATGACAAAAACAGCTATGAGCCAAGGTCTGCATAGCTGTTTTTTAACTATGACGCTAGACGGCTATTTTAGAGATTTGCTATATGGAGACTATACTAGATTTGACAAATTGAGCCATCAAGATAAAAAAATAGCTCTTCAAAGCGTACCATCAAGCGAGATACTGGGTGAGGTCCGTCAAAAGATAGAATCTCGTAAAACTCTTACAATCAAGGATTTATACAATATCCTTAATCATCAAACAAAAAGATATTTACAGAGTTACGCTTTTAAAAAGTTAAAGAAGTCTAATTTAGACTATATGTACATAAGAACCGTTGAGCCTCACAAAGACGGTGTGCCTCATTTCCACATGATGTTGTATGTTCCTGCTGAACACATAGAGCAGTTTAAAAAAGATTTTGTGAAGTCGTACCCTGCTCCACGTAATAGAGCTAAAATCAAAGGCTCCGAAGAACTTGAGTGTTTTCAAACAGATATCAGAGATACTACGGCTTACATCATGAAATATATTCTAAAGTCGTTTATGGACGTTAAAAAGCAAAAAGAGATAGATTATATACAAGCTTGGTATATCAAGCATAG
>JAUPLZ010000200.1 GCA_030836705.1 Campylobacterota bacterium | reverse complement strand
GTGATGCAAAAGAAATAGTTTTAGATACCTATACGAAACTTATGTGGCAAGATAATCTCGAAGCCAAAACGGTAGAAAAGAACTGGCAAGGGGCGATTGATTATTGCTCTAATCTTACTTTGGCTGGGTTTGATGACTGGAGACTCCCAGATGAAGATACTTTTAGTTCTCTATATTCTAAAAAAGATGATTTAACAAATCTTTCTAGCGTCGGTTACTGGTCTAGTTCGCCCAATGTTAGTGATGCTGACCGTGCTTGGCTTGTCACCCTCTTTTACGGCTATGGCAGCTTGGGGCTATGAGTCCGCTACCTATTCTGTCAGGTGTGTGCGTGACAGTAAAAACTTTGACACTTTGAGCTTTTCTTCATTTTTGGAACTATTTAAAACTTCAAATAGTACGCAAGAATCTATTATGCTCTTTACTCCTCATTCTCGCGTTAGCGAGTCGCAACTTTTTTTGGTGCAAAAAGATGGACAAAATTATTTTGGAACAAAAAATGAATTAGAAAAACAGTTAACAGAGTATTCAAAAAATCCATTTGAAACTATCCAAAAACTTACCCAATCTAGAGTAGATGCTTATTTGTCTGATTTAGCTTCACAAATACCAAAAGAGATACAAAAGCCTGTTTTGCCAAAAGCGCCTGAACTTACCAAAGGGGAGTTTGAAAAAAAGGCGGATTTTGAAATAAGAGTCCAAGGGGCTATGGCAGAGAGGGAAAAGCAAATAACCGCTCTTCAAGAGCAATATAGAAAAGATGTGGAAGCCAGAAATAAAACGATAGAGAATCTAAAAGTAGAACAAAAACGCAAAAAAGAAAATTTACCCAAAAAGGTTGAAGAGTTTAGCAAGGTTGCGTTTATCGAAGTGATGAAAGGCGTGAAGATAACCGATGCAAAATATGATGTTGAAAACGAGATAATGTATCTAAAAATAGCTGCAACAAATGCAGATTTTTCAAAAAAAGCCTCTTTTAAAATGGCGCCGATGGAAGCCAAAAACTTCAAAGAAAACCTAGATACTCAATGGGCGGCTATGGAGTTTGGATATGAAAATGAAGGGTTTGTGCTCAAAAATATTGAAGTTGCGAGTACAAAAGAGGTAACTAAAAAAAATGAGATGGTTTATGAGAAAGATAAGATTTTTACAGCAACCTTAACAGATATTGATTTTAAACCCCAAACCATAAAAGTGGCGCTGTCTGATAAAAAAGTGGAGTTTGATAATCAAGCCGAGGCAAAACTCACCATCCAAAACCCAAATCTTGTGGATAGCTATCAAGTCTCGGCTTTAGGCTACGGAGAAAGCTCTCAGGCAAAAGGGAAAAAATATAACGATGATATTCCGGAACTTTTAACAAAAATTCAACCGGCAGCGATTGATAAGAAAAAATGGCTTTTTGTGGTGGGAATCGAAGATTATACAGAGACCGATAAAATAGCGTTTGCAAAAAGAAGCGCTGAGAGTTTTGCAAAAGTTGCCCAAAAAACTTTGGGCGTAAGCGATAGAAATACTTATGCCTTGATAGACTCCAAAGCAACGGCAGGAAGCATCAAGGACAAACTCAATTTGCTTTTAAACGAAGTAAAAGAGGGAGATACGATTTATTTTTATTATAATGGTCACGGCATACCCGATGTCGCTAAAGGCGGAGAGCCTTATATGCTCCCAAGCGATAAGATTCCGGACTTTATCACAAAAGAGGATGAGTTTAGCCTCAAACAAATCTATAAAAAATTAGGTGATAGCAAAGCAGATAAAGTGATAGCCGTGGTAGATAGCTGTTTTAGCGGAGCAACAGACGGTATTGCGCAAATCAAAGGGGTAGCCGCTACAAGAGTTAAACCAAAAGCAGTCACATTTGACCAAACTAAAATGGTTGTCCTATCAGCAGGCAAAGATACGCAATACTCAAATATGTACGAAGATAAAGGTCATAGGCTTTTTAGTTATTTTGTGATGAAGAGTTTGCTTGGCGGGAAAAAAACTATAACGGAGCTATTTAGAGAAGTAAGCTACAAAACAAGCGAAGCAAGTAATGAACTTGGAGCTTTAAAAAAACAAGAACCGACGATGCAGGGGAATGATAAGCTGGAGCTATAAACAACTATATGCCGGTGTAAATGTTAAAAATGATAATGTAGAATATCAAGCAATATATGGAATTAAAATAGGTTCGTAGTTTTGTATAAAAAAATTATAATTTTTCTTTTTATCGGCACTTTTTTTCTTAGCGGCTGTTTTGAAGACGATAAATCAAATGACGCGAAAAGAGATTATAGTTTTGATACACAAATTTCAGAGCAGGTTTTAAACAGCTATCTATCAAGAGCGGTTAGCCATCAGGTTTTGTTTACGGATAATGATGAGGAGCTGCTAATCGATGATATACGAATGTTTGGCTCAATCGGTGCTAAATTTATAGGCAGGGCTTCAATAATATGGCAGACGCCCGATGATTTGGAGCTATTTTTTTCAACCGCAAAATCGATAGCGTCGCAGGTTCACGAAATGGATAGTGACATTATTATGCAAGCCGGTTTGTTTGAAATAGTAGATGAAGGCGTAAATCAGATAGCTATTCCCGATTGGGTTTTTGAAGAGTTCAATCTAAGCGCGCAAAATCGCAACTATAATTATCAAGAGATGCTTTATGAAAATCAGGAGTTTGTTGATTTTTATGGAAGCGGCGCATCTATACCTGATATTTCTAGGCTTGAAACTAGGCTTTGGTATTTTCATAGGGCAAAACTATACATTGATGCCGGTTATGAAGCCATACATTTTGGAATCGCCGATGTTATTTCGGTTGGCGACTTAGAGCACGAATATTTCCTAGATTTGCTTGAGCGAATTAGAAAATATGCAAAAAATAATGCTCGCAGACATTTGGTTTTGTGCGATGTTCATCATAAAACCGGCTGGGTTAAGGATGGAAAAACCATGTTTGATTTTCTTAGCTACCCTTTAAGAATAGAAGAGTCGGCAAATGAACCATTTTTTGCGGAACTAAAAAAAGAGGGTGAAGATGTTATTTATGATAAACCTCTTGGCGGTTTGACTCCAAGCGGCTGGAGTGTTGATAGCCTGCCGTATTTGGTCGAGTTTGACAACTGGGGCTCAAGCGGTAACGGCGGGGAAAATATTGGCGGGATTTGGATATGGGGCTGGGATGAAATATCGTGGTTTGCTAGATTAAGCGAAGAAAATAGAAATAATTGGCTTGAATATGCTTTTGGCTGGATAAAAGAAAATACGACAAACGGACATTTGCAGTTTCCTACAAGAAGAATTCTCGCAGACCCGATAGATGAGCGCTATTACTGGTATTTTGCCAATACGCCGTCGGAGTCTTGCGAAAATGGACTCTACCAAGAGGGAAGGATTAAAAAAATTTGGGAAGCCAACCCTTGAAAAATAGCATCTAAAACCT
>JAUPLZ010000199.1 GCA_030836705.1 Campylobacterota bacterium | reverse complement strand
CGTATCAATGATTATCACTTTTGTGCTAATTGGAAAATACCTAGAGGTTATAGGCAAAAAAAAGGCTATTGATACGCTAGATACTATCAAGTCAACTTTGCCCGTTCAAGCCACTGTCATAACAGAGAATATAAAAAAAATAGTCTCTTTGGATACTGTAAAAATTGATGATATCGTTGAGCTAAAAACAGGAGAAAAAGCCGGAGTTGATGGTACGGTAATTAGCGGAGAAGCGAATTTTGACGAATCAAGCATTACGGGCGAGTCAATGCCCATCGCAAAAACAAAAGATAGCAAAATATATAGCGGCACGCTGAATTTGGACGGAATAATAAGATATAAAGCCACAAAAAACTATGCCAACTCGACGCTAAACTCAATTGTAACAATGATAGAAGACTCTTTGATGCACAAGCCACCGATAGAAAAAAAGGCAAACAAAGCGTCTGTTTTTTTCTCTTTTACTATTCTTAGCATTGCTATTTTGACCTTTTTTGGGTGGTATTATTTTGATAAAGAGCTATTTTATCTGGAAGATTCCAGCCGATTTGAAACTGCGCTAATTGTCGCTATATCGGTTATAGTTATCGCTTGCCCGTGCGCTTTGGCGCTCGCTACGCCGATGGCATCTCTTGTTGGAATAAGCTGGCTTGCTAAGAAAAATATTTTATTTAAAGAGGCTAGTTTGCTAGAAACTTTTGCAAAAGCAAATACGCTTGTTCTGGATAAAACCGGAACAATAACAAAAGGCAAAATGGCAGTTAAAAGTTCTTATTTTTTAGACAAAAACGACAAAGATATAAATATTCTATATTCATTGGTTTCCAGCTCGACGCATCCTGTGAGCATTGCTATAAAAAACTATTTAGAAAAAGAGCATGAAACGCTTGGTCATTTAGAACTTCAAAATTTCAAAACAATTCAAGCAAAAGGAATATACGCTGTACACGAAGGGAGTGAGCTAGTTGGCGGGAACCTTGAGATTTTAAACCAATTCAATATCCAAAACAACATCAACACAAACAATACAATATTCGCATTTGCAATCAATTCAAAACTCACGGCATATTTTGAGCTTGAAGATGAGATAAAAGAAAATGCAAAAGAGATAATCGAACAAATAAAAAACCTAAAAATTAGCGTAATAATGCTAACCGGTGATAACGAAAAAGTTGCTGCTAGCATCGCTGATGCGGTCGGAATTGATACATTTTATTCTAATATGACGCCGTTTGACAAAGCAGAATACATAAAAAGTTTAAAAGATAGCGGCAAAATAGTAGTCATGGCAGGCGACGGCGTAAATGATGCGCTAGCCTTATCAAAAAGCGATATTGCCATAACGATGGGTGCTGGAGCCGATATATCAATCGCCGTAAGCGATGTGGTTCTTTTGAATAACTCTCTTCAAGCGCTTTTAGATAGCTTTAAGATATCAAAACGAACATATAGTTTTATAAAACAAAACCTAGCAATCTCACTTATTTATAATACCGTTACCATTCCGCTTGCGGTTATGGGATTTGTGATACCTCTTGTGGCGGCGCTCTCTATGAGCCTTAGCTCTTTGCTTGTGGTCGGAAATTCTATGAGGATAAAAAATGACTGAAACATTGACGATGATGCTGGTTGTGAGCTTGATAGTAAGCTTCACAATCTTAGGAATTTTTCTCTGGGGCGCAAAAGGCGGTCAATTTGATGATACAAAAAAAATGGACGGACTTTTGTTTGATAGCGAAGACGACCTAAACGACGCAATAGAAAAAGAAAAAAGAGGCGCCAAAAAAAAGAGCGATTAACCACAGTTGTGGCATTTTGGCTCCTCTTTTGTGATGAAGCTGTAGCCTTTGTAAACTGTTAAAAGTCCGTATCCAACCACCAAAATAGAAGCTATTGTCATCATAATATTTCTAAATTTTATCTTTTTAAGCAAGCCGGCAAACAAGCCCAATGAGAGCAAAGCCGGAATCGTACTAAGCCCAAAAATCATCATAACAACTGCTCCATAAAATGGGCTGGCGGTACTAGCGGCAGTAATAGCAAAAAAATAGACAAATCCGCACGGCAAAAGACCGTTTAAAACTCCTATAACAAAAAAACTATAGAGCGATTTTGATGAAAGAAATTTTCTAAAACTGCTTCTATACCAACCGCTGTTTGATACCGAATGCTCTATAAAAGATAAAAACTTCATTTTGCCCATAAGCGATAAGCCTGCTAATATCATAACGACGCCGGCAATAACAAACAAAATGCCGTTAGTATCATTGCCAAACTTTACTACGCTTCCTAAATATCCAAATATTGCGCCAAGAACGGCATAGGTAAAAATTCTGCCAAATGAGTACAAAACATGAGCGGCTATCTCTTTTTTCCTACTCCAATCATCTCCTATTTTTGCATTTGTGTAGGCTATTACGATACCGCCGCACATTCCTATGCAGTGTCCGAATGAGCCTAGAAATGCTATTGTTATGATTGAAATTAGCTCTATTGCTTCCATTAGCTACCTCTTTGTTTTGTTATTTCGCACTTGTTTTCAAAAAAAGATACCCGATTGTGCCGCTTATGTCTACTTTAGCGGATATATTCCAGTTTCCGACACTGTTTATTTTAAATTTAGCAATATACTTATCTGTGCCGTCTAATTTAAGATTTTCTATAAAAATATCGCTATTTTTATTTGTAGCTCTTGATATTTTTATCTCTATTTTGGCATCTTTTACTATATTACCTTGTTTGTCTTTGATAGACACCAAAACAACATTTTCTCCGACTAAAAGCATATTTGCGTTTGGATTGTTTTCTTCAAGCATGTTTCTTGAAGAAAAAATATCTCCGAATTCCAAGCCTCTTTTGTTTGAATTAATTTCAAACTCTATCTCATACAATGATTTGATTTTTTTATTATCGCTTACGATTTTGTTAAATTTTTCATCCATATTTCCGTAACTCTCAAAAAAAACATCATCTTCGTGAACCGGCGTATTAACGGCACTTACAACCGTCCACACAATCATTCCAAGGGTTCCAAAAAAAATCATTGCAAAAAAAAGCAGCCAGAATTTATATTTTTTCATCTATTTTTTCTCTTTATTAACGCGTACACATAAACGAAAAGACCGCCGATTATCAATATATACATAAAAATTTTCCAAATATCGCCAAATGTTTTATTGTTGCTTTTGATATTAGACTCGAGTTTTATATTGTGTTTATTGGCTATCTCCTCTGCAATTTGAGAATATCCGTTTAAAACAGCGGCAGAGACTTTAGCCTCTATTGTGTTTTTGTCATTTGATGCCAAAAGCGGAACCATATAGCTATTTAAAATCTCATCTTTGTCAATAAAAGAACCTACTCTTTCACTCATCAAAAGATTTATGTGTTTGTGCTCAAAAGATATTGCGATTACAGCATAATCATTTTCTATATCTTTTGTTATTTGCTTTTCATAGTTTCTAATCGCATCAAATTTTGATTTTGCGCCTATTGTATTTTCTAACAAATACTGCTTTTTTGTATACACAAATACTTGAACACCCGTTTTTGAGTGAAGCTCATGACCTATTTCGTTAATTTTTACAAAATCTTTCTCATTTAAAAGCCCATCGCTTTCTAATACGCAACCCAAGCTGCTAGCAAAAATCATTTTTGGCAATAAAAGCAAAAATAGCATCAGTAGTTTTGCTTTTATATCTACTCTATATTTTTTCATTTAGCCCACAAATACTTTTGTTGCATCAAAAAAAGAGAGAGCCAAAGTTATTATTGCGATAATCACTAAAATTATGCCGACTATTTTTTCCATCGCATCTCCTTTCTTACTCGTTTGAGCGCAATTTATCATTATCAGGACTGTTTGCCTTTAAGCCGTCAAGACTTTGATCAATCTTATAATACTTTGTAGCGTTATCCGATTGCGCCTTAATACCAAAAAAAGTCAAAACAC
>JAUPLZ010000198.1 GCA_030836705.1 Campylobacterota bacterium | reverse complement strand
TACAAAAGTTATTAGTTCTTTATAAGAAGTTTCTCTTGGAACTTCTTTGTCTAAAATAGTACAAATTCTATCTACTATCTGAAGATTTGTTCTCTCATTTCTTCCGCCTATATTATATGTTTCACCTTTTTTACCGTTATGATAAACTAAATCTATTCCTTTGCAGTGATCAAGCACATAAAGCCAATCTCGGATATTTTTCCCATCCCCATATATTGGAATAGGATTGCCCTTTAGGGCATTTCTTATAATAGTTGGTATTAGTTTCTCATCATGCTGTTTTGGTCCATAGTTGTTTGAGCAGTTTGTAACAACACAGTTCATTCCGTATGTTTCTACATAGCTTCTTACTATCATGTCGCTACTTGCTTTACTCGCACTATAAGGTGAGTTTGGAGCATAAGGGGTTTTTTCAGTAAACAAATCATTTGGGTCAAGGCTGAGCGTTCCATACACTTCATCTGTACTAATATGATGAAATCTACAATCTTGATACTCTTTTTTATATGTAAAAGGTTTTTGCATCCAATATTTTTTGGCTACATCTATAAGTGTATATGTACCATTTATATTTGTTTGCACAAACACTCCTGGGTTTTTAATAGAGTTATCCACATGACTTTCAGCGGCGAAATGGATAACGCCTCTTATATCGTATTCATTGAAGATAAACTCTACAAGTTCACGGTTGCAAATATCCCCTTTGATAAATTTGTATCGCAGATTGGATTCACACTCTTTTAGGTTTTCTAAGTTTCCTGCATATGTTAAAAGGTCAAGGTTTACTAGATTGTAGTTTGGGTATTTTTCAAGGAAATATGGAACGAAATTGCTACCTATGAAGCCTGCTGTGCCTGTAGCTAATAATACTTGATTCATTCCATCAAACATTATCTTCCTTTATTAAATCATAAAGATATTGCCCATATCCATTTTTAGAAAGTGGTTTTGCAATTTCAAGCATTTTATCTCTGCTTATCCATCTGTTGTTGTATGCTATTTCTTCCAAGCAAGCTATTTTATATCCTTGTCTATGCTCTATAGTTTGCACAAACTGTCCGGCTTCTAAAAGGCTATCATGGGTACCTGTATCAAGCCATGCGAAGCCACGACCTAAAAGCTCTACTTTAAGTTTTCCTTTTTTTAGATATTCTTGATTTATTGAGGTGATTTCAAGCTCACCTCTTTCACTTGGTTTTACATTTTTTGCTATTTGCACCACATCATTATCATAAAAATACAAACCGGTTACTGCAAAGTTTGATTTTGGTTTCAGTGGTTTTTCTTGTATACTTATTGCATTTTTATCTTTATCAAACTCAACCACGCCAAATCTTTGCGGATCTTTTACCTGATATCCAAATATAATTGCACCATCTTTTAGCGCGGCTGCATTTTTTAACACTGGAGTAAATCCTTGACCATAGAATATATTATCTCCAAGAATTAAACAAATACTATCTTCCCCGATAAACTCTTCACCCAAAATAAATGCTTGAGCAAGTCCATCAGGAGATGGCTGCACTACATACTCAAATCTCATCCCAAGATCACTCCCATCGCCAAGAAGATTTATAAAACTAGATTGGTCTTGCAAGGTTGTGATAATAAGCACTTCTTTGATACCAGCCAGCATAAGAACTGATAGCGGATAGTAAATCATCGGTTTATCATAGATTGGCACAAGTTGCTTGGATACCCCTTTTGTGATTGGGTAGAGTCTAGTACCGCTTCCGCCTGCTAAGATTATGCCTTTCATTTATTTTTCTCCGCATACCCATCCGGATTATTACTCTGCCATCTCCAGCTATCTTCACACATCTGCTCAAGTGTTCTTTTGGCCTCCCAGCCAAGCACTTTTTTTGCATAAGACGGGTCGGCATAACATTTGGCAATATCTCCTGCTCTTCTGTCTACTAGTTTATAAGGCACTTTTCGTCCGCTAGCTTTTTCGTAAGCTTTTACAACATCCAAAACTGAGTAGCCAATACCGGTTCCTATGTTAGCAATTAGCGGTTTGATATTGGTTGATTGTGAATTTAAATAATCTATTGCTTTTACATGAGCATTTGCAAGGTCAGCAACATGAATATAGTCTCTTACCCCTGTGCCGTCATGCGTATCATAATCGCTTCCAAATACACTCAAATATTCTCTTTTACCGACGGCTACTTGAGAGATAAACGGCATAAGATTATTTGGTATGCCGTTTGGATCTTCGCCTATAGTTCCGCTTTTGTGCGCACCGACTGGGTTAAAGTATCTAAGAATTGCTATTTTAAAAGAGCTGTCGCTTATATATAAATCTTCTAAAATTCGCTCTATCATATACTTTGAAGTGCCATATGGATTGGTTGTGCTGCCTGTTGGAAAATCTTCTTTGATAGGAGTTGCATGCGGATCGCCGTAAACAGTAGCAGAGCTTGAAAAAACGATTTTTTTGCACTTAAACTCTTTCATCACTTCAAGAAGCCTAATGGTTCCTACTACATTGTTATCGTAGTATTCTAGTGGTTGTTCAACTGATTGCCCAACAGCTTT
>JAUPLZ010000197.1 GCA_030836705.1 Campylobacterota bacterium | reverse complement strand
CACATAAAGGGCGCGGCAACATATGACATCAATAGAGAAAATAAGCACTCGCTTTTAGAAATCACTGCCGATTTTATAGATGTTTATGCCTTAAAATCCACATTTCAAATCAAAGCACAAAAAGAAAAAACCATTTTTGTCGAAAAAGGCACGCTAACCCTGCAAGCTTACAAAAAAAAGTACACCTATTATAGCTCTGATAAAAACTGCCGCGAAAGACCATTCATAACAAAGACGGATAAGATTAAATTAAGCCAGAATGAAACAGTCGCATTTATATCCCAAAATGCAATAAAAAGCTGTAGCAAGCCCGTACACTCATTGGCAAAAGATGATGATGCCATAACTCTTTATTATGAAAAACTTAATAATAATTTTATTTGCAGCGCAAAAACAAACCAACTTGAAAAAAACTCAGAAAAAACAGACATTTCAAAAGCAAAAAACGGATGCATTTTAAAACTTGAAAGCAAAAAAAATTTTTGTCTTTTACTCTCAACAAATAATGTTATTTTTACCGATTATAAAGTCAAAGAAGATACAATTCACATCCAGCTTTTGCCTCTTGAAAAAGACGAAAAAGCTTTTGTGCAATACAAGTGTTTTTAAAAAACAAAATTTACTTTATCGGATGCCTCAAACATGAAAAAGGTTCTATCACTCGTCTTAGTCTTATCAGCACTAGTTAGTTTTTTATACGCCAAGCAAGAGTCCCCAGCAGGGCTTAAAGGCAATAGCACAACAACCGCTAAACCATACTGCGCAAAAGGTTTGTATGTCTCTTATTGGGCAATCGGCGGTCCAAAGTCCCGCGAAAAAATACTAAACCTCATCGACACAACAGAGATTAATAGCGTAGTAATTGATATAAAAAGCGAATTCGGCTACATAGCATATAAAGGCGATGTGCCGCTTGCGAAAGAACTTGGAGCATACACACGAAGAACGATAAGAGATATAGATTCATTAATGTATGAACTTAAAAAAAGAGGTGTTTACACAATAGCTAGAATTGTCGTTTTTAAAGATGATCTTTTGGCAAAAAAACACCCAGAGTATTCAATTTTTACAAAAAAAGGTCAATATGTAAGTGATAAAGAAAAACTCGCTTGGACAAATCCTTTTGTAGAAAAAGTTCATGATTACAATATTGAAATAGCAAAAGATGCCGTTTTAAAAGGTTTTGATGAGGTTAATTTTGACTACATAAGATTCCCTGCAAGCACCTCGCTTGTTTTTAATGTTGAAAATAATGAAACCACAAGAGTTAATGCAATAACCGGTTTTTTAAAAAAAGCAAACAAGGTACTAAAGCCTCTTAATGCGCAAATATCCATAGATACTTACGGTTACACATGCTGGAATGAAGGCGATACTGGAATCGGGCAAAACCTTGAAGAGCTTGTAAAATATGCAGACATTATCTCTCCGATGCTATATCCGTCAGGATTTCAATATGGAATTCCAAACTATAAAAACCCCGTAGAGAATAGCTACCAAACAATAAATCACTCGCTAGAAAAAGCATACAAGAGAACAAACATCGACAAAGCAAGATTTAGACCTTGGCTTCAGGCTTTTAGAGATTACGGATTTGATAAGAGAAAGTTTAACGGCAAAGAGATAAGAACCCAAATAGACGCAGCGGAAGATTTCGGCTCTTGCGGATGGCTACTTTGGCATCCATCGAGTTATTTTATAGCCGACGGATTAATGCCGGAAAAAACAACAAGTGTGGCGCAAAAAGAAAAAAAAATGGAGCTAAATCAAATATTACCATTAACCAAAAAACAATAAACACGAATGAAAAAGGCGGTTATTCTTCTAAATATGGGCGGAGCGTCAAATAATGACGAAATAAAGATGTTTTTAACAAATATGTTCAATGATAAAAACATCATTTCACTCCCAAACCCTTTTAGAAAACTGCTGGCTTTTATCATTACAAAAAGCAGATTATCCCACGCTATTGAAAATTACAGCAAAATAGGAGGCAAATCTCCTATTTTAAATCACACGCAAAACCTAGCAAAAAAGCTTCAAGAAAAGTTTAGCGATATCAAAATAGAGTTCGTCATGAGGTACACTCCGCCAAGAGCGGCCGAGGTATTAGCAAGATTAAAAACCCAAAAAATAGAAGAAATATTTTTACTTCCGCTCTACCCTCAATATTCCACAACCACGACAAAATCATCATTTGAAGATATGGAAGAGACTCTAAAAAAGCTTAACTATGCGCCAAAAATAAAGAAAATAGACAGATTTTATAAAAACGAGCTTTTTTGCAATGTGATTCTTGAAAATATCAAAAAAACATTGGGTAAAGATGAGGCAAATCAATTTGACCTTATATTTTCAGCTCACTCGCTTCCGCAAAAAATCATAGACAAGGGCGACACTTATCAAAAAGAGATAGAAGAGAATGTCTTGATTTTGAGCGATAAACTTAAAAAAAACGGTATAAATTTTAAAAATATAAGCATAGCATATCAGTCAAAACTAGGTCCCGTTAAATGGCTTGAACCGTCGCTTGAAAGCGTACTTTTGAAGATGCAAAACAAAAAAGTTATTATCTATCCGCTCTCTTTTACGCTTGATAATTCGGAGACTGATTTTGAACTCTCGATAGAATACAAAGAAGCAGCTAAAGAAAATGGTTTTTTAGATTATAGAGTCTGTCCATGCCCAAACGACAATGATCTTTTCATTCTAGCGCTTGAAGATATTATCAAAAAAACACTATAACGCTATTTTCTAGCTCTTTTTTTCTATAACCAAACTCGCTATCTTTTTCACTATCAACTTTTTCCAAAATAGCCTCTTTTTCAATCTCTTTGGCTATTTTTTTTAATTCCGCATCTTTTGAAAAATATTCACAATATGTTTTAAAAGTTTTTTCCCAGTCTATATTTTGAGTCTCACTATTATTTTTTATCTCATTAAGATAAGCTAGTTTCATGATCTGCGCTACCTTATCAAGCCTAAATTCAATATTGAAATAAAAATTAAGCTCTTCATAAACAGCTACACTGCTTCCGCTCAAAGCAAGGTCTGTGGCTTTTTTTATTTTTTCCTTAAATTTCTGCTCTACCAAATCAAATTCTTTTAAATAAACAAAATCTTCATGCTGTTTTACTATGTCATAAACAGCTTTTAAATCATTTGAGGCAACAGCGGATATAAGTTTTAGTCGATCCGAGATTTCAACCAATATTTTTTTTAGCTGCTCTTCAATAGGAGCCATTTTTAGACTGCTTTTAGCAAGCTTTATGGCATCAGAATAGTTGCTGGCTTTTAAATAGCTATTTACTTTTTCTATAGTTCTTAGCGACAACGCTTCCATTTTTTTATACATTGGGGTTTCTTTTAAAAACGGTCTTGCTTTAACAAGCCTATAGTACTCTTGAAAATCGTGTGCAGCAATAGCATTTTCCGCTTCGATAAAAGTTTGAGCATTATTTATCACATCTTGAGCAATTTTTCTTTTTGACGGAATTCCTACAAACGGCTTTAATATTACTGCACATTTGTTTTTGCCATCCGTCGGATTATTTTGTATTATAGTTTTAAAGCTTTGCAATAACTTTTCCCATTTTGCCTCCATACTATCATAAATCGGAAGCTGTTTTAGTATGGGCTCTTTTTCTGCCAGCTCATAAGCCACGGTATAATTTTCGGCATCATACGCCTCTTTAAATTTTTTAATTCCCTCTATATCAGACACAAGTTCGTTAAATTGCTCTTTTTTTATGTTATCAAACAAAAAAGGAAGAGCCATTTTATTGGCACTCTCCAAATTGCCATTCATCAAAGCTTCTTTTATTTTCCCAACAATCTCGCTCCACTCCTTATCAAACAGCCTTACGACAGGATGCAAAAAAAGCATTAAATTTGCATTCAAAGCTTCTCTTGCTTTTTCATAATCTTTCTCTTCTATAAACTTCACCACATCGCCATCACCCGCATTTACATCAAAAAGCTCCGTAACGCCGTCAAAATAAGAGACAAAAAGATAATCATTTTCCATATGAAGATTTGATATTCCCATCTCTTTTACTCTTATTTTAAATCTTTCGGTGTTATCTTGAAGAAAAATGGCATGCAAATAGCCATCTCTGGTTCCAATAAGTGCATGTCTTTTATCTTTGCTAATAACAGTGGCGGTAGGCCAATCTGAGAAAAACTTTTTAGAGCACTTTATCTCTTTGTTTTTAACATCAAATATTCCGCCGTTCCCGCCTCTGCAAACTATAAAAAGCATATTATCGTTATCAAAAAAAAGAGTATTTTGAACCACATCCAAAGTAAAAAAAGAGGCAATTTCTTTATTTTTATCAAAATCATGAATTGAAACTTGCTTGTTAAAAGAGCTAATTGCGATAAAGCTTTTTTCATCAGCAGCCGCAATATTTGAAATATAATCAGGCTTTTGAGGAAAAACGCCTATCATTGCAAAACTATTCAAATCATACATATAAACTTTTCCGTCTTGTCCGCCTGAAAAAAGATAGCCGCTTCTAGTACAAATGAGCGAAGCTTCGACCTGAGATGTATGCCAATTTACCGTCCCTATTTTTTTTATATCCTCTTTTACATCAAAAAGAGTTATTAGGTTGGTAGCTGCAAATGTTACGGCTATTTTATGTCCATCGGCAGAAAAGCCTCTATAAAGATTGTGATGCGGGCTAAATTTTTGGGTTATTCTTTTTGAGTCTATCGTTGCAAAATTATTTCTGCTAATTCTATAAAAAACATAAGTATTATCCACTATAAATATCTCATTTTTGGTGGTAGACAAGCACAACGGCACGCCAACGCACTTGATGGTTTTTTTATATTTTATTAGCATCAAAGTTCCTCATATTTTTTTCCCTGACATCATATAAATAAAAACCTTTAATATATTCTCATCAAGCTCTTCACTCATTTCGTTTTTCATAATTTTAAGCGCTTCAAACGAGCTAAGTGCAGGCTTATACGACCTTCTTGTCGTAAGTGCATTAAAAATGTCGGCAATGGCTATTATTCTAGCAAAACTGCTTATTTGCTCGCCGGATATGCCATTTGGATAACCTTTGCCGTTTAATTTTTCGTGATGATCTCTAGCTGCCGTTAGGATTGATGGGTTTCTAAGACCTAATTCATGCAAAATATCATAAGAAAACTGTGGATGCTGCTTCATTATTTTAAACTCTTCATCAACCAATCTGCCGGGCTTATTTACTATTTTTATATCTATTTTACTTTTTCCTATATCATGCAATATAGCACCTTCTGCCAAGAGATTTAGAGTTTTTGGATTCATTTTTAGCTCTTTGCCGATTCCAAGAGCATAGACACTAACATCGACCGAATGAGTAAATGTATAATAATCATAAGAACTAACCGCTATAAGGGAATTTATCGTTATATTATCGCTCAAAACCCCGTCTAAAATATTTTTTACAACACCTCTTGTTTTTGTAATCGACTCTGTCGTTATTGGATTTGAAAACAGGTTTTCAACAACATCGGTAGCACTCAAATAAACTATCTCCGATTTTTCCTCTTTTGTTATATTTTTATCAAAAACAATTGCTTGAAGATTGCTTTCAAAATATTTTCTCAAATCACCGACTTGATCTGATGGAGTATAAACAACTTTGTGGTTATTTTTTTCAAGAGTTTCAATAATTTTACTTGTAATAATTGACTCTTTTTCTACAATCTTTTCAAAACCCTCAGATGATTTAACAAGAAAATCGCAACAAGAAGCCTGATCGCATCTAAGTGCTTTTACTGGCACCTCTTCTACATTAGCGCTCTCATCATGAATATCTTTTTTAAGTTCTTCAATATCCACAATATCACTTGATAAGGTCTTCTCGCTAGCAGTTACCGACTCTCTTTTTACTTTTACCAATCTCATAATTATCTTCCCCGCGTATGAGTTGATTCTATCAAATTATTCCAAACAATACTCTTTTGTAACTATAAAAAATAAATTTTATAGAATATCTTAATTGAATATAAATTTTTACTCATATATAATCTCGATTTTTGCAGTTTTGATTTTTTAAAAAACACGAGGAATGCGTTTGAAACTTTTATTGGCTCTGCTATTTACAATAAACACTACACTCTTTGCACTCACGCAAGAACAAATAAAAACTCTTCAAATCATAAGAGATGTAGCAAAAGCCATCCCAAACAAAAGAGGCGAAACATTCGAAGATACTCTTAGTGCAATTTGTCTTACCGAAAGCGCCGCAGGCACTGAGATATTTGGTGACTTTAATGAAGATGCTCCAATCACAAAAGCCTCTTTTGGAATTATGCAAATACAGGTTGCAACTGCACGATTTATGGCAAGCACTTATAGCGAACTATCGTTTATTAACAATATGAGCGAACTTAAATTAGCCAATAAACTTTTAGGCGATGTAAAATTCTCGGCAACCATAGCCGCATACTATATGAAATGGCTAAGCGATTACAGAAAAACATACTACAACGCCGTCAGCGGATACAACGGCGGGCTTGTGAATCCAAATTACTGCGAAAAAGTAGATAAAAACAAAACCGTAGTTTATAGCTTAGTTAGGGCTGGGGTTCTTAAATAACCTTAAAGGCTGTTATAATCTCACGATTAAAAAACTTATCCGGAGATTGAAATGGCTAAAAAAATCATATTGCTTTTGCTTTTTTTAACTTTTGTTTTCGCGGACAGTATTGAGATGAATACAAATAATGTGAACTATGAGCTAATCGCAAACAAACATAACAAGTTTGACAAATTTTCCAACCTGATATCCTCTGTTGGCTATCTCAAAAGCGAAGATGAGTTTAAAAACAATCAAGAGATGTTATATCTACAAACACTAGCGCTAAACACAAAGCCGATAGACAGATGGACATTTGCTGCTGGCATAAAACTCTTTAAAGCCTCCATCGAAAATACCAATGTCATTGGTATTCCTCTTAAAATAAAAGCCTTTTATCATATTCCGCTAAAAAGAAAAGTTTATTTGGCGCTTTCTTATCTGCACGCTCCTAGCTTTTTGGTCTTTTCGGATGAAATTTTAAAATACGATGAAATAGAATTGGACATGAATCTAGCCATAAAAAAAGATATACTTCTATATCTTGGAGCAAGGAATATTAAATTCACAAGAGATGCAAAAACGGATTATGAATTTTCAAACGCCGGACATGTAGGAGTTAGGTATTTTTTCTAATTTTTTTAAATCAATATTTTTTTTAGCATTAGCTATCATTGCCATTATTCTTGCAGTAAATTATTTTGCCTCTTTTGAAGTGCCAAAAACCAAGGTCTCGCAGCCAAAAAAAGTGAAATTGGAAAAAAAAGAGGACGAAACAACACCTCACGCACTATCTTATATCCTATCTTTTGTTGGATACTCGTACCCAAAAAGCCAGATTGATTCTATTATTTTTGACCAAACAAAAGATACTCCATCGGGCAAAAAAATAGACCTAAGCAAGGTTATTATAGACACTCCAGGAAAAAGAGAGATAAGAACGACCTACAAACCGCAAGATTCTTTATTGCTAGAAGATATTTCTGCTTATACAAAAAAAGAAAATGACGAACTAAAATCGGGCGTAGCATTTGGAAAGACAGGCATCTCTTATAACCTTGTAATTCCGCTAGCAGACAACAAGGTTATAAATATTCTAAAAATAGGCGTAGAGCCAAACCAAGTGGAAGATATCAGAAAAACGACCGTCTCTCCAAAAGCACAGATTGAAGTTGTTGTGCCGCTGGATTAAGTTATTTTAATTTTATACCCTCTTCACTTATCTCTATAATATTTTTCTCAATAAGTTGTGTCAAACCTCTTTTGAACGCTTTTCTGCTCATTTGAAATACTTTTTTTACATCTTCTGGGGAGCTTTTATAGTTAAACTTAAGCGCATTGCTAGAGCTTTTTAATGTGCTTAATATTTTTTGCATATCCTCATCTACTGCTTTTTCGCCAAAAGATTTTAATGATATATCAAGCTTGCCGTCGGGTCTAATATTTTTTATATAGCCTTTTAGTTTTTGTCCTATTTTTAATTCAAAATAGAGATCATTTTCGTATACAAGCCCCTCGTATTTATTATCAACAATCACAAGAGCGCCGAGCGGCGTTCTTCTATGAACCAAAAGCTCCACTTCCTGCGCTCTTTGTAGCTTTTTTGTCTCTTTTGATAGATATTTTTCTACATTTGTATCGGCTATTATTCTATCTGTACTCTCATCTAAATTTATCATTACGACATAATTTTTATCTTTTTGTATTTTAATTTTTTGAAGATTTTTTGGAACAAAAAGATCCTTCTCAAGCCCCCAATCCAAAAAAGCCCCTATGCTTGTTACATCCACTGCTTTTAAACAGGCAAACTCGCCCACAATGCCTTTTGGCTTTAGTGAAGTTGCTATTAATCTATCTTCTGAATCTTTATAAATAAAAACATCGAGCATATCGCCTATTTTTGTATCGTTTTTTGCATATTTTAACGGCAAAAGAATCTCTTCATTATCGGCTTTTAAATATAACCCGAACTCTACTTTTTTAACCACCTCTAGTCTATTAAACTTACCTATTTTTAACATAAATTCCTCTCATAATACCAAGTACACTTCCGCAAATTGCAAGCGCACTATCTTTTTGTGCATCCCAAACATCGCCTTGGGCTCCAAGAAAAGCTATCCCCAAATCAGGATTTGTTACTTCCGTAGCCAACCACTCTACTATCTCATAAAAAGCAGAAAATGAAACTATCATAAAAAAAGCAAACCAAATAGCTATGGATTTTTTTATTCCGTTTTTTAACAACAACTCCATTAATGGAATAAAAATTAAATATCCAAAAAGAAAGTGCACAATCCTATCATAATAATTCCTATCAAATCCAAAAGCCTCTTTTAGCTCGTTAAAAAACGGCATGTGCGAATATGTATAGTGAGAACCAACCGCATGCAGCGACATAAAAACAAATAAATAAATAGAACTCTCAAGAGAAAAATTGTATTTTTTATTAAAAATCAATATCAAAGGCACAGCAACAAAAACGAGTAAATTCTCAAGAAGCCAATCATCAAAAAATAGCGGATCGATGGAAAGATACACCCAAATAGATAAATATGTAAAAAAAAGCGAAATTTTTATTTTTTTTAAAGGCATTCGACTATCCAAATCAAGAAAATTAAATATAATTATAGACAATTAAATCTACAACAAAGAAAAAAGAGAGAAAATGAATAAAAATGATGACGAAAAGGGTCAAAAACCTTTAACCTATTTGGATGTTTTAAAAAAATTAGATGTTTTATATGTAGAAGACGAGGATGAAATAAGAGAGAGTCTTTCGCCATACATAAAAAGAAGAGTCGCCAATCTTCATATTGCAAAAAATGGCATAGAAGGCTTAGAAGTTTTTAAAAAAACCAAGCCACATATTGTAATTACAGATATAAATATGCCTGAAATGCATGGCTTTAAAATGGCTGATGAGATTAGAGCATTAAGCGAAAATACTCCTATAATCTTTACAACGGCACACAATGAAAAGCAATTTATAGAAAAATCAAAAAAATTATATTCAAACAGCTATCTTGTTAAACCCTTTGAATATAAAGATCTCGACAGGCAATTTAAAATACTAATCGAATCTCATTTTAAAATATAATAATATAAAATAATACATCGATTAAAAAAGGAGTCGAAAATGAGTAAGAAGTTAATTTTTATAGGCGCTTTTCTTATCTGTTCATCACTATTTGGAGATAGCAGAGAAAAAGGTAAAGAGATTTTTTTATCTTATGATTGCAAAATGTGCCATCAGGACAAAGCAGAAACAGTAGGACCGTCGCTTGATAAAATAGGAATGTTTTATAGTGGAAAAGAGAATGATTTAGTGTCATATCTAAAAGGTCAGAAAAAGGCTATTATATACCCAGAAAGAGCAGCCGCAATGGATCCACAGCTTATAAAAATCAGACATTTAATGGATGATGAAGTAAGAGCGCTTGCTAGATACCTATCTACGGCATATAATTACAGAGAAGATATGTAACTTTTCTAAACATTGCTATATAAAAAATAGTAATATTCAGATTGTTTTGGACACTTTTTTGACATATAGGTGTTGAAATTTATTTACTTTTTACTAATATTCGTTTTTAGATTAAATGGTAAAAGCTGCAAACAAAGGAGTTAGTTTTGAATAAAATCTTATTTATGTGTATGTTTTTTGGATTACTTTTTTTACAAAACATACAGGCTGGTGCGGCTGCCGCGAAAGCCGGCTCCCGCTGATCCGGCAGGCGGACCGGATGCGTCCGGCACAACGGCGCCGCCCGACCTGACCGGCATCGCCCTGTCGGGTGGCGGCATCCGCTCGGCCAGCTTCTGCCTCGGCGTGCTGCA
>JAUPLZ010000019.1 GCA_030836705.1 Campylobacterota bacterium | reverse complement strand
TCGATCTAACTTCAAAATATTTTTCAATAGAATATATCTTATGTTAACCAATATAGATTTCTCTTCACAATCATGATGAGTTTAGTCTATATACAAAATCAATTCACTTGTGAAGCTAATGCTACAATGATCTTTGCTTCTAAATCACTCAACTCATCATGGCAAATTTCGAATACAACTTCGGAATCTATATCAATATAATGATGGGAGATAACTTCTCGAAATTTGATAATTTCACTCCAATAATTCTTTGGAGCAATACTTTCAAGTACTTGAGGATCCGTTTTGTAAATATTTTTCAATGCTTCACCAATACTTTGAAGACGCATTGAAATTGAATCTAGTTTCTCCAATCCCTCATCATTTTTCATAAAGTCATCGCTTTCTCTGATGGTTAAAAAACGCTTTTGAATAAGCTCAATGCTTTGCAATATATACTCAAGTAACTCTTTTGTATTTTTCTTATCCATAAATTACTTCGTGCTCAATATTTTCTTTCAATGATGGTCTCATGTTTTTATGAGGATATAAAAGATCTATTTTTGTTCCAAAAGCTTCTTCAAAATAGTTCCAGGCCCCGGCAATATTTCTGAATTTTTTATCTTCAAATTCAGCATAAATATCAATATCACTTTGGGGTGTTGCTGAACCTTTGGCATAACTACCAAAAAGCCCAACTTTAACGAGAGAGTATTTTTCTCTTAACTCGTCTTTGTGATTAGCAAAAAAATCAAGAATCAACTCTTTGGTAACCATGACACCCTACTTTTAAATTATTTGTTTTGTATTGTACCACACCCACAATAAGACGTAATATTCTGTGACTAGTATAGTTCAATATTACATCACAGGAGCATATAAATTCTACGTCTAAAATCTTATACAGCGAAATCAGTGTTAGCTATTGAACGGGAATTTTCCAAAGAATACGTGTTATATGTAGATATAGCCAGAAACGGTTAAAACAATAAGGAATAATATGAAAAAAGTGCAAAAAACTGAAGATTTACAAAACGTCTGGATATTTGGAAGAACCAGCAAAGAGGTTCTTGATGATGTAAAAAATGAGGTACAAATACTAAGAAACGAATCGAACGAGATTTTTAGACAAGCAGGGGATTATAAGGGCGAAAACTATGATATCGACAGCTTCAAGGCAGTGCTAAACAAGTTTAAAAAATACGAAGAAAATGTCCCATCAATGGAGGCGGTATATTTCTTCTATGGAGATATGGCTCACGCTTATCTAAATGCTAAACAGTCTGAGTGGGCTACAAGGTATGCCTGTGCTTTGATGATCATGGCATCATCTTGGGACGATAAAGAAGGTTATCTAACTGGCTTAAATGCCTATATAAATATCGCAATGGCGACAAACAATTACCAATTTGCCATTGATGGCTTTGTTGAGATGTTTGAAAAGGACGATACCAAAAAGAATGGATCGATGAAGAAGAACGGAGTGCTAAAGGAAGTCAGAAAGAGGTTGAAGCGTCAAGAGAATGGTGAGATTCCTCAACCCGAATTTGTAATGCCTGATCTTGAAATGGTAGGAGAGTACCCAAAACCGTACTCTTACTTTTATTTAACGAATCGTGTCAGGGCAGCAGAAGAAATAGCATTGAGAGAAGTAGCCCTAGCTATGGGTGTCAGAAAGGATGCTGTGAAAAAGATGCTGGAGTCATTTTAATGCCAAATATAAGCATTGGCGGCTGAAATTCGATGATGTCCCGCCGCTTCTGAAACTGCTTTGCGTGCAATTCGCATTGCCTCAAGAGGTCTTACGCCATCTGCTATCTTTCTGTAAAATATCTTATCTTGAAGGTTTTGTAAAAAGTTGTATCTTAATCCGTGAGAGCCGGTGTATTTTTCATGCATCCTAAGAGCGTTCTTTTCAAGCTCTTTACGGTACTGGTTTTGATTGACTTGGTATAATCCATCAACCATAAGCTGCCGAAGTCTGTCAACGTGCTCATCAGATAGTTCTGCTGTTTGCACAAATCCCCCTTTGCCATAATAGGTCAAAGTGTTACCTTGAAGCTGAGAGGCTTTGATGTGAGAGGCTTCAGTAATACGAAGACCGTATCTCCATTGTAGTGTACCCGTGAAGTGCATACGCTCGTCTTTAAGGATGCCAATGACAAGCCCTGGATTTTTGTACGCTCGGTCGAAGCCAGATGTACGCTCCATTTTTTTGATGGTCATATGGATATTTGATAGCTGCTCTTTGGTATAGCCAATATAATCATGACCTTCTTTTTTAGCAATCGCTTCAAGTGCGATTTGGATTTTTACCACATGGGCGAGATAATTACGGAGGGTATTACGTGACACATTTTTTTCAACTTTATCATCAAACCAGTTTTCGACAATATCCATGGGGATCTTTGTCATGTCTTTTATACTACGTTTATAAGCAAAACCAAAAAGGTTTCGGGCTGTTTTGAAAATTTCATCTTTATATTCGTAGGAGTGTACTAGAGGGGAAGTATTTCTTGTATTGTCAACATTTTTGACAGGCTGTTCTTTACGATGCTCTGCTTTTGATTTTCCAATACCATCAAGTTGTGACCATACTTGTGAAACCTGATATTTGATCGAGCCGTGCATTTATTTTGCCTCTGAGTTTCCTCGTTTTAGATTTTGGTAAGAACCTCTTGCTTTTTATTCAGAAAGCTTAACTTTAACTCTTAGTTCGCATTTCGCAGGCCTAAAAGAACCTCAAAACCTTTGATTGTTATCGCTTTTAGATGGCGGTCGCATTGCGAAAAAGGGCGTTCGCGCAGTTAAAACATCTATATCTCTCGTGATATAAGTCGGCTTGTATGTAATAAATTACAAAAAAGCGGGTCGTAGGTAGAAAGTTGAAAGTCGTATTATGAGGTTTTTTTTAGGACAAGTCAAGAGGTCCTCGCTCCCGTCACGCTACTTTTTTTAAATATCCTTTTCAACCCCTATTTTACGAGGTTATTGTATAATGTCATTATCGTGATTAATATACACCTAAAAAGGTTAAAAATGAGGTTATTTGACAAGCTTAGAATGTTTTGCGCAAGTGAGCGAAGTGATGATGAAATAGAGGATCTTTTTATGAGAGCCAATATTGCATTGATCAGTGGAGCCCAATTAAATAAAGCAATAGTTATGT
>JAUPLZ010000196.1 GCA_030836705.1 Campylobacterota bacterium | reverse complement strand
ATTATCAAACCCAAGTCCGAAATGACCAAAATTTTGATAGCTGTATTCGGCTCTTTTTAGTGAACGAATAATCAAAGAGTCTACTTGAGATTTCAAGTCAAGCTTGGCTGCTTCTTTTTGAACTTCAATAATCATATCATGAATATTGTCGTGAAATCTAGGCTCTATTCCTATCTCTTTTAGCGACTCAATAAGTTGTTTTATACTTTTGCCGTCCGGCGCTTGATGGATTCTAAAAATACCTTCATTAAAATAAGCGGCAGCACACTTATTTGCAAGCAGCATACACTCTTCTATTATTCTATGCGATAAAGTTTGCTTTTCTTCGTATGTCGAAACAAGATTTAGCTCTTCGTCCATCTCTAGCCTTATTTCAACATTATCAAAATCGAAGCCTTTTAGAAGCCTTTTTTTTCTAATTTTTTCAGTTATTTGTGAAAGCGGTTTTAAAAACTCAAAAAATTCTTCGTCTTTTTTATCTTTTTTGCCGCCTTCAAAAATCTCATCTACTCTTTCGTATGTATATCGTTTTTTTGAGTTTATGACAGCTTCAAAAAGCTCATAATTTTGAATTTCAAGAGTTTCTTTGTTGAGTTTTATCTTAAAAACGAAAGACAATCTATCTTGATTTTCTACTAATGAACACAAATTTTCACTAAGCTCTCTTGGCAGCATCGGTATTGATTTGTGCGGAAAATAGATAGTAAATCCTCTGTTTTTTGCCTCTTCGTCAGTCGCCGAAAAAGGATGAACATAAGAGGTCACATCAGCTATGGCTACAAAAAGCTCATATTTTTCTTTGTCAAAAAATATTGCATCATCATAATCTTTTGCATTTTTTGGATCTATTGTAATAAGAGAAATATTTGTAAGGTCTTTTCTATTTTGATAGAGGTTTTTGTCTACTGAACTGCCGTAGCTTTTAACCTCTTTTAATATTCTTGAAGAGAACTCTTCATCTCTTTTTGCATAGGCAAGCGATATTTTTTCATCCACTTTTGGGTCAGTTAACACACCCAATACATCACAAACATCTTGTTTGAAATTATCAACTTTTATCACTGTCATATCAGGAAGTGGTCTTAGTGCTTTTTGTTTTGTCTTTAGGGGAATTTTCTCGCCCGTTTTTAGTTCATAGGCAAGCACCATGTCATCTTTTTTTTTCAAATAACAGATAGTAAATTCTATCGCTCTCTCTGCTATAAAAATGACTTTTGCCCCCGGTCTGCCTCTTTTTTTGAAATCTCTTTTTGCGATTACGATATCATCTTGTCTTGCACCGTTTAAATCGCCTTTTTCTATCACCAAATCTTTTTGATCTGTACCCATTTGTGACAAAAAACCGACGCCGCTGCTTCTTATTATCTCAACTTTTCCGACTCGATAGTCACTATTAAACTTAAAATAATTTCCGTCTTTGATGATTTTTTCAGAAATAAGCTCTTTTAGCTCTTTTAATTCCTCTTTTGAAAGCTCTTTTTTTTCAACGCCCTGTACGAGTTTAAGCAGTAGATGTTTCATGATGGATTGACTATTTTTATAGCCTCAAGAAAAGCCTCACTAGACAAATTCGCCTCTTTTACCAATTCGAGTGCTTTTTTTATCCCTTTTTCACTAAATTTTTCTCTTATATTTATAGCCGTTCTGACTATTTTTAGAGCGTATGCATATGGCTTTACTTCTTCTTGCGCATCCTTTGGAGAGTTGCTTTGGGCGATTGCGCTTACCATAAGCGACTCAAGCTTCCATTTCGTAAAAATTTCAGAAGCTATCTCTTGAGAGGTTATATCAAAATACTTTTTTTCAACCTCTTCTATCTCATTTTCAAAATTTTGTACATCTTTTTTAAAATCAGAACTCTTTTTTTGCGCTATTGTCTCTGCTGCTATTATTATCTGACCTACGCCATCAAGAAACGATGCAGGCGCTAATATGTCTATTTTTTTTCTATCAACTTTTGCGTACCAGTTTAGCATAAGCGCATTTTGAAGCTGTGCGGTATTTGAAAAACCGTCTGTATCAGTGCCATAAGGCGACATATCGATTTTTACGCTATCCCTAACTGCACTTGCCAATGCAAACCCTTTTACCGTTGCCATGCCAAAAAGAGAAACTGCTTGGTTTATATTGGTTATCTCTTTGGAAAATCCATAAAGGGGAGAGTTTGCCGCCTTTAGTAGATTTGCCGTAAGCATCGGATCTTTATTGACAACCTTTGCAAGATCGCTAATCCCAGCATCTTGATTGGAACATATTTTTTGAATCTCCGCCACTGACTCAGGAAGCGGCGGGAAAGATTTGATTCTTGCTAGAATTTCACTATTTATTTTGCTCATTTTCCCTACTTAGTTCAATTGCTCAAAAGTATATCAGAGACAACTTGATGTAAAAATGATATATTTTCTTTTTTTAGCTCATTTTTTTTTACAAAATCTACAATATTTTCATATGAGTATTTTTTGGCATCGTACAAAACAACAAACAACTCATCGTTTTTTTCTAAAAACTTCTTCTCGCCAAACTCAGTGTATCTTGTAGCGCCTATTGATATAAGTGCACACTCTGGAAAATTATTTAATCTCAAAATTTCACTCAAATCTTCAAGCGGTCCTAAATCTTTTTGGGTGTTTAGCTTATCGACAATCCAATCTAAAAGCTTTTTATAAAAATAACTATAGCCAAGAAACGGCGAGTTTTCACCATATTCATACAAAACCCCGTCTCTTCT
>JAUPLZ010000195.1 GCA_030836705.1 Campylobacterota bacterium | reverse complement strand
ATTGTTAGTTACACTTCAAGTTATGCGAATACGAAAATTTTGGACACTGCTATTGTTAATCTCGATTAGTTTTTTCGTAGCACATGCTTCGGTTTTCTCGGCAGTTCAAGATGAGCACTGCAGTGTTAACGAATATGTTCAGGAAATTTCGGAACCTGTAGATTGTGGAGATCTCTGCGATATCCACTATATGTTTCACATGAGCTTTATCCTTCCTCTGAAAAACACTCTCAATATATATGACAATAGCCATTTACTTCCCCCTATTCATCCTAATGAGCATTATCAAAATGGCTCAATTTTACCATCTTACCGCCCTCCAATTAACGCCTAACTTTTTTTTACACTAAACCATTACTATTAATTCCCCTATGAGGGACATTATATACCTATGTATTTATTCAAAGGATTACGCATGAAATTTATCCTATTAATATGGAGCATAATGCTCGTATTACAGGCAGAAGCAACAAATATTACCGTTCAAGAACATAACTCTTTTCATAACACAAATAGTCGTCCTATTTTGCAAATGGACAAAAAAAGAAAAATGCACGCTCTACATAAAATTGATGAAAAAGAAGTGGCACAATTAGTTAAAAATGAAACGGATGAAGAGATTATTTCCAATACATTGACGCATAAAGGAAACACTCTTTTTTATAATATTTATACCAAAAACTACATTATTGAGCTTGATGCAATTGATGGAACAATTCTTAAAAAGGTAAAAAAATGATTCAGTTTATTTTACTTATCACACTTCTGTGCAGTCTCAGTTACGCCGAAAACTTTGAAACTTTTTTGGCACGCGCAGTTGAAAATAGTCCATATCTTCAATCATCTCATCTAACGATTGAACAAGCCCGCTTGGAGGGGAGCATTGTAAAACGGTATGAAAACCCAAAGGTTGAGATGGAAGCATCCAGCTTTGAAAGCGAAAGCGGATATCGTGTAGCCATCATTCAGCCAATCCGCCTTTTGAACATAAGCGCCGATAAAGAACATTTCGCAACTTCTAAAGAGAGAAATGCCAAAGTCAATGTTTCAGTCACACATGCTCAGTTTGTAAAAGAGATGTCTCTTTTATATGTAGAGTACTCACAAAAACAAAAATTGCTGAATTTAGCCAACGAAGAGCTTAATATAGCTCAAAAAATAAATGAGATATCAAATCAGCGCTTTCTTAGCGGTTCGTTATCCAAAGCATTGATGCTCCAGGCGGATGTCGATTACGCAACTGCGCAAAGCAATGTTCTTGAACATGAGCGAGAGCATTCGTTAAGCCATTACGACTTGTTGACATTTGCAGGGGTCACCGAAGAGCTACAGATTGAACCAAACTATCAATTTAGACTCATCAATGATGAGAAAGAGAATCCGGATATCGCACTGCTTGAATCTGAGAATGCTATGTCGATATCAGAATCAAAGCTAAATACATATACAATTGAGTCTATTGATGTTTTTGGTGAATATGAAAGAGAAGGCAATCAAAATATTTACCGCGCCGGAGTCTCAATTGCCTTGCCTTTTTTTAACGACAAAAGTGAAGAAAAATCGATTTTATCACTGCAAGAACGCCGTAATGCCTTAGCATTAAAGGCTTATAAAAATCGTCTTCAAACTAAAACAACCACACTCAAAAAAGAGTTGGACACCCTAAACAGACTGCTTCAAAAGCGCCAATCCAATCTAAAAAATGAACAGGAGCTAATGAACATGTACAATGATGCGTATGCCATAGCCACAATCAATATTTTAGAACTCTATGAGATTAAAAATAGACTTCTTTCAACAAAACGCGAAGTAATAAATCTGCAATCACAGATAAGCCGCACCACCATCGAGTACAACTACACACAAGGAAACTACAATGAATAAAATCGTATTGAGAGCCTTTTTTTTACTATCAGCGACACTGCTTGGAGCGCTTGATATTCCGACTCAAAAAGTTCAAATTCGCCCTTTTGGTGCAACAATCGATGTTAACGCCAAAATTATCCAGCAAAACAGTGATCAGCAAGTCATTGCCTCACCATTGAGCGGATACATTGAAGCATATTATGTTCGTGCCGGAGATAGAGTCAAAAAAGGGGAAAAAATAGCAAAAATAGTCTCAACCGAACTTTCAAAAATGGCAGTAGATTATCAGTCGTTAAAAACACAATACGGTTATTTGGATAAAAATTTTCAATCCAATAAAGAGCTGTATGAGCGCGGGATGCTCTCTACTCAGGAGTTTACCTCAAAACAAATCGAACGAGATGCCATGCATTCGCAAATAAAAAGCATAGAAGCCACTCTTAAAACATCAAATATAAAACCGGAATCACTTAACACTCCAAATTCTGCACACTTTATTTATGCAACCGCTTCAGGAAGTATTTCTGAGATTATTCAGCCTCTGGGTTCATATGTAAAAGAAGATACTTCGATAGCACTTATTATCAATAAAAATGCCTTCTTTTTAGAGTGCTATGTTCCTCAGCGTTACGCTATGAATGTCAAAAATGGGCAAAAGGTGCTTATTAAAAATAACGCATCAACTCCTATATACGGGAAGGTTGAGCGCATTTTGCCATCAATAGATGAAAAAACTCAGCGTTTAAGTGTTTTGGCTTCCATAGAACCCTCTTCTCAAGAGCTATATCTTAACCAGTATGTCGGTGCAACTATCTACACCCAAAAGGATCAGAACTACCTCTCTGTAAAAAAATCAGCACTTACATTTTTTCAAAATGAGTGGGTTGTATTTGTTCCAGTACAAAAAAGCCTTTCTGCAAAACAAGAAGAACATAAGGAACACGATGAAGATAAAGAGAGTTCCCAGTACGAAGCCAGAGTAGTCGAAATAATTACCAAAGATGATGATTATATTGCAATTCGAGGGCTAGAGGAAGGTGAGAGCTATGTCAGCGATAAAAGCTATTATGTAAAATCGATGCTGTTAAAATCAGCTATCGGTGAGCATGGGCATTGATAGGAAATTATGATGATAAATAAACTTATAGATACTGCCCTT
>JAUPLZ010000194.1 GCA_030836705.1 Campylobacterota bacterium | reverse complement strand
TATTAAATCTTTGCCTTTCATAACACCGCCGATAATCAAACCTATAATTATCAATACTATTGATAACTCTACAAGCGTAAAACCTTTTCTCATCATAAATCCTTTTATTATTTTGGGCTATTGTACCATTTTAACAATCAAAAACAATAATAAAACAAAAATTATTGTACATTTGAAATTAAATCATACATCGGACCCATAAGTCCTATCATAACCATAGCCATAAAACCGCCGACTATTATTAGAACGACCGGTTCAATTATTTTGCCTATATTTTCTGCAAAATTATCAACTTTTTCATAGTAGTAGCTTGAAACTATATCAAGCTGTGATTCAAGAGTACCTGCGGACTCTCCAACACTCATCATTCTGATGGTAAATGATGGAAATATTTTAGTATTGGAAAATGCAATTGAGAGCTGTTTTCCTCTAGATATATCTAATGTTGCATCTTGTAGTGCTTTTTGAAAAATTTCATTTTTTATATTTTTATTTAGCGTATCTAAAGCACTAAAAATCGGTATGCCTGAGACCAATGCAAGTCTAAGGTATTCTGATATAAATGCTGTGTTAAAACTTAAAATTACCTGTTTGATTACTGGAACTCTTAGCATTAGTTTATCTGTGAGCCAACGAATTTTTTTATACTTTTTATGTGCAAATTTAAATAGTGCAATAAAAATAATCAAGCCTCCAATGAGGTATCCTATATAGTTTGCAAGAAAATCAGATATATTCATCATGGCGATTGTCAAAGCAGGCAACTCTACATTCATCTCTTTAAAAAGCTCGGTCATCTGCGGCAATACATAAATCATCCAAACCAACATAGCTCCCATAACAGCAAAAAAAGCAAAAGATGGATAAATAAGTGCAGATTTTGCTTTCTTTTTTAGTGTCGTTATACGACGCAAAAAAGAGGCTCCTCTTTTTAATGTAAGTTCAAGCTGTCCAGTCTCTTCACCAATTTTAATAAGATTTAAAATCATTGTACCTACTACATCTTTATACGACTCAAATGCCGAGGAGAGAGATTTGCCTCTGTTTACATCATCTGCAATTTGAAATAGCATATTTTTAAACTTTTTATTATCGCTATCCTCTGCCAAATCAATAATGCCTTGGCGAAGAGGCAAACCAGCCCTTATGACAAGCTGTAAATTTTCCATCATTTCAATAACTTCTGCGGGAGAAATTTTGTTTTTAAAGGAAGGGATAACAGAAGATATCATTGAAGGAACTTCTATTATTTTTAAAGGAAATACGAAGTCTCTGTCGAGTATTTTAAGCAAACCGTCATATCCGGTCGCTTCTGTAAAGCTAATACCTTTTTGTCCTTTTTTGTTTATATTAAAAACTATAAAATGCATTAGTTTACAACTCTGTTTATCTCTTGGATAGTTGTAATGCCCTCTAGAACTTTAATATGCCCATCCTCTTTGATAGAGTGCATTCCTTTGCCGTGTGCAACTTGCAGTATCTCCTGCGTACTTGCTTTTTTTGTTATCAATGCTTCGATATCTTCATCTATTTCAAGAATCTCTACGATAGATTCTCTGCCGATATAGCCTGTTCCTCTGCAGTGTTCACAGCCGACTGCGTCAAAAAGCGTATAATTTGGATACAGCTCTATAATTTTTTTAGAAATACCCATATTTTCCAGCTCTTCTTTAGTTGCTTCCGTTTGCACCTTACAACTGCCGCACAATCTTCTAACCAATCTTTGGGCAACTACCGCCAAAAGTCCGGAGCCTATCAAATAAGGCTCAATTCCAAGGTCATTAAGTCTTGGTATAGTACCCACGGCATCATTTGTATGCAAAGTCGATAAAACCAAGTGACCGGTTATAGATGCGCGAACCGCCAACTCTGCCGTGTCACGATCGCGTATCTCTCCGACAAGCATAACATCCGGATCTTGTCTCATAAATGCACGAATCGCATTATGAAAAGTATAACCAGCTTTCTCATTTAGCTGAGTTTGCTTTATAAAAGAAAATTTATACTCAATCGGGTCTTCAATGGTCATGACATTTTTTTTAAGAGAGTCGATTTTACGAAGAGCAGAGTATAAAGTAGTGGTTTTGCCGCTTCCTGTCGGTCCGACTATAAGTATAATTCCATAAGGTTTTGAGAAATATTTTTCTATTTTTTCAACATTTGCTTTTGTTAAACCTAATTGCTTAAGACTAAATAGCGAAGAGTTTTTTCCAAGTAGCCTCATTACTACATTCTCGCCATAATTTGTAGGCAATGTTGAAATCCTCAAATCAAACGGTTCGCTTAAAAACTCATAGCTAAACGCGCCGTCTTGTGGTTTTCGCTGTTCTGAAATATCAAGGTTGCTAAGGATTTTTATGCGAGCCACCAACTGATTGTGCAACTTCAGCGGAAGCGCATAAAAATGCTGCAAAACCCCGTCTATACGGTAAGATATGTGCGTTGCGGAACTCTCTGGCGTTATATGAATATCGGTAGCATGATCTTTGATGGCACTATTTAAAAATAGTTCAAAAAGATGAGGAACATTTACCTCTACCTCACTAAGAGCACTTTTGATAATTGCCGCTATCTCTTCCTCAATGGGATTGCTGAGTTGATAATAAAACATCTCTGCATATCTGGCAATTGTTTTTTTGTCTTCGACAACAAATTTTACATTTTTATTTGAGATTTTACGAAGATAGTCAAGGGTTGAAAGTTCGTTTACATCCTGTGTTGCCACGGTAAGCGTGAGCTCATCAATACTAATAGGTAAAATATTCTTTGCTTTTGCAACATTGTACGGAACAAGCCTTAGCGCCTCTGTTGAAGGAACGACAAACTCCAGATTTACGTACTCCAGATTGCTCTGTATCGCAATGGCCTGGGCGATCTCGCCTGATGTTACAAAATCCAAATCCTGCAGCGTTTCACCGAAATATTTTGGATTTGCCTTTTGAACATTTAAGGTAACTTCTATCTGCTCTTTGGTTATAAAACCCAACTCTTCAAGAAGCTGTCCGATTGGTTTGTTTTGCGGGGACATCTTTTAACCTCTGTTTTTAATTTGAATCTATCGTGATAGTAAAACTTTTTCGAACCGTTTTAATTTTATCTTTTACATAAATATTCAGCCTATGCGTTCCTGCTACAGGGCTAGAACCGCTCCCAAGCAGAGGAGAAGTGCATTGACTAAATGTTGCCGTTCCACAATTAGATACAATATTTATAGCACCGTTGCATGTATTTGAATTTAGCCAATTTAGCGAGTTGTTTGGGTCTTCAAGACACCACTCATAATCATCCTGCGTGTCGCCGTCACCACTGTCGGCAAAAGGAAATCCGCCGTCTGCATATATAGGCGTTCCTAGGTAATTAGCGCTGCTGTTAACATCTCTAGGCAAAGCATAATCATTTAAAATTACCAATTTATTTTGGGAACAATCCACATTTCTTTGCAATTCGTCTAATGTTACCCACTCCACAATATCATCATAAAAATCCACTATATTTACAGGAGTAGCATTGTTGTCCAATTTTGCAGATGGCGCATAAATATTTACCACATTGGCATTAAGTGCCGTTTGCATATTGTAGTTAGCTCCTTCATGAGCTACTACAAATGCAACATCGTCTATGGTTCTAGGTGGAACAGCACCGTTATCAACAATTTTCAGTGCCGTTGTGTTGTATGCGCATATATCATTGTTAATAGTTGAAAGAACAGCATCTGAAGCATAAAAAATAGCATGCTGGTTGTTTTTCACAGGGGACAAGTCATCTTGAAATTCAGTTCCCGAAGGCAAATTCGGCCATTTGCCGACATATCCAAGAATAGCATCTTTTGAAGCTCTTACCTGCTCCTTTGCTTCAGCTACCTTACTTTTTTCTCTCATTGCTTTGACGGCTTGAAAAGAACCGCCTATCATTAGCCCGATTATCGTCAAAGCTATTGCCAACTCTATTAGCGTAAAGGCTGTTCTTCTCATTTTATTCTCCTATTCATTTATTCTCTTATATATTGCTGCATACAGAGGATGAGAAGTGTCAATTTTTTTTAAAATATCCATGTATATAGTTTTTGATTGTGTATTTTGTTCCATATCCAAAACACGTGCATATGCAAAAATATTATAAGGATCTGATGGGTTTTTTTCATATGCCATTTTATAAAAAGATACGGCTCTTTGCATATCCTCTCTTTTTTCAAAATAAAATCCTGTAAGCATCATCAACTTGCCGCTATTGTCTATTGAAATATAAGGAAGTATATCGTTGTAGTAATTGTCCTGATTGCTCTGCACCGCACCATATGCATAAGCGTACAACAGCTTACCTTGATACCTTTGGCTCTCTATAATACTTTTTGCTTGAAACCATGCCCCCTGTTTGCCATATAGGTAACAGAGATTATTTTTGATTTTTTGATTTTCATATCCTGAAGCAAGCAGCATTTCATAGTAAAGCATAGCTTCCGTTTCATTACCGCTTTTATAGGCGTTATTCGCCTTTAATAAAATATTTGATTGATCAAATTTTGACATGCCGATAATGCTATTGTCAACTTCAGAATGTTGTTTTTCTTGCTCCTGCGTTTTAGCAAAAACCAAGCTGTTTTTCATATCCAAATCGGTTGATTTTATAATATACGCATCTAAGAATCCTGCTTCTTTTGCTTTTTGCAAACTCTGCTTCATGCCGCTATAAGACTTATTTTCTCCATAACGACCTACAATATAATCTCCGCTTTTATGTAAAAAAGTCTCCTTTTTTATATTTTCCTGAGTTTTCTCAAGTATTGCTTTGGCTTTTTCGATATTTTTTTCTGAAAATAGTTGAACAAAATATATTGTTGTTTTTATATCTTTTTTCTCATCGCCGAATGTCAACGCATCTGAAGCAAAAACAGAAACAGTAAAACAAAAAAACAGAAACAGCTTCATCATTCAACTATCTTTAGTCTAATCAATATAACAAGTTCACGCTTTTCATCGCTATTTACCGTTTTGGTAAATAATGCTCCAAGATAAGGAAGATCTCCAAGCAACGGAACTTTGCTCTCTTGTTTTTTTATTGTATTATTTATCAAACCGCCTATTAAAACCAAGCTGTTATCTTGCGCATAAATTATTGTTCCGGCTTCTTTGATATTCAGAACAGGTGCGGTTGCCACAGAAGCACCGCCTTCATCTTTA
>JAUPLZ010000193.1 GCA_030836705.1 Campylobacterota bacterium | reverse complement strand
TATCTTATCGGGGCTGGGTTAACAAGTGTTATTATAAATGTTGCACACATAATTCCAATAAACAAAATCAGCCAAGAGGATCAAGAAATTTGTAACAATCTTATCTTCAATAAAAAGCCAAACGCTGCATCACTTTTTGAATTTATTGACCACTTTAGCACAAAAGAAGCAATTGACAACAAAGCAGTTGACGAGGCTTATCTTGCAATGAACGATGAAGAGAAAATTGCTAAACTTCTTATGGATGGCGACAAAGAGAGAATGATTCCGCTTGTTGAAGAGGCTCGTCATAAAATAGCACCCGAGAGAATAGTAAATGAAATTCTTATAGATGCGATGAAGGTTGTAGGGGAACTTTTTGGTTCAGGTCAGATGCAGCTTCCTTTTGTACTCCAAAGTGCAGAGACAATGAAAAAAACAGTAGATTATCTAAACCCTTACCTGCCTAAAATTGATAAAGCGGTAGATACCACATTGGCGCTTGGAACAGTTAAAGGTGATGTACATGATGTCGGTAAAAATTTAGTAGATATCATACTCTCAAACAATGGTTTTAAAGTTGTAAATTTAGGGATAAAAGTTGATATAAATGATTTCATAAAATCCATAAAAGAGTCAAACGCAACGGCTATCGGCATGAGCGGGCTTTTAGTAAAATCAACGCAGGTAATGAAAGAAAATTTAGAAACTCTCCAAAGAGAAGGAATAAACATCCCCGTACTTTTGGGTGGCGCTGCACTTACCCGCTCTTTTATTGATGATTTTTGCCGCCCATTTTATGATGGACCGATATTTTACTGCAAAGATGCGTTTGATGGCGTAACGGCTATGAGTCGCATCGAAGCTGGAAATTTTGATACAGATTTGCACGCCAAAGAGGGCGAGGAGAAAATTATAAAAGTAAAAGAAGAAATTATTATTCCTCCATTTTCTGAGCTTAAAATGCCATCTCGTGACATAGCAGCTCCAACACCGCCGTTTTGGGGAAGACGCGAATTAAAATTAACTCAACAGCAAATTGAGATGGCTTTTGAATGGATTAACCATAAACTTCTTTTTAAAGCTCGCTGGGGTTACAGTTCAAAAAATATGACAAAAGAAGCGTATGAAAAACAGCTTAATGAAGTTGTTTGGCCTGCATACGAGAAGTTAAAAACACGATTTATCAAAGAAAAGCTTTTTGAACCTACTATTCTTTACGGTTATTGGCCATGCAGAAGTGACGACAACACACTTTTGATTTTTGATGAGAGCGAGGGATATAACAGCGAGAGTGAAATAAACTATGAACCGCTGGATAAAGTCATAGGAAGAGCCATAGAGCAGTTTACATTTCCAAGGCAGTCAAAACAACCGCACCGTGCTCTAAGCGACTTCTTTCACAGAGATAGACATGATGTTATAGCTTTTACATGTGTAAGTGCCGGAGCAAAGCTTAGCGAAGCTGAGCGAGAGATTTACGACAGAGGAGATTACACGGAGTATTACCAGTTTCATGGACTTGGAGTTGAACTTGCAGAAGCTTTGGCTGAAATAGCTCACAAGCAAATAAGACTTGATTTAAATATTGCCAAAAACGAAGGAAATAGATTAAGCGATGTCAAAATGGCGGGGTATGAAGGGTGCCGCTACTCTTTTGGGTACGCCGCATGTCCAGACCTTGAACTTAATCGTCCACTATTTAATCTTTTAAAGCCAGAAGAGTTTGGAATTGAACTAAGTGAAACTTTTCAAATACACCCTGAACAGTCAACTTCGGCACTAGTGGTATACCATCCAAATGCGAGTTATTACAATGTGTAACTATCGTCTTCTATAACTCAAAGCCTCAAGAACATGCCGTTTTTGGATAACTTCACTCTCATCCAAATCAGCAATAGTTCTAGAAACTTTTTGAATCTTTTTTATAGCTCTAAAAGAGAGCGCAAACCGCTCAACCGCCATATCTAATATACCTTTTGCCTCACTATCTAAGATACAATACTTTTCTATCTCAGCATCGCTTAGTTTTGCCGTAAACTTGTTTTGTCCTCTAAGTTTTACTCTTTTGTGAACTTCTATAACCTGCTTGTGCATATCGCTTGAGCTCAAACCTGCTTTGTCGTTTGGATTTACATGCTGCATAACTACGCATAAATCTATTCTGTCCAAAAATGGGTCAGAGAGTCTATTTTTATATCTTTGAATATCCAACTCACTGCATCTGCACTCTTTTTGTGCATTTAAAAAATTTCCGCATGGGCATGGATTCATTGCACTTACAAATAAAAAATCACTAGGATATTCAATCTTTGCATTTACCCTTGAAATTCTTATTTTATTATCTTGAAGAGGCTCACGAAGGGCTTCTAAACACTCTTTGAAAAATGAGGCAACTCATCAAAAAATAAAACTCCCCTATGAGCCAAACCAACTTCTCCTATTTTTGCTTTGTGACTTCCACCGCCAAACACGCTTGCCGTGGTAGATGAATGGTGCGGAGCTCTGTAACTTCTAAGCGGTTTAAACTGTGGCTCTTTTGCTTCAAGAGCGTCAAGTTTCGCTATCTCTAATATTTCATCACCGCAAAGGGGCGGTAAAATATATCTAAGTCTCTGTGCAATCATACTTTTTCCGCAACCGGGGCTTCCCTCTAAAAGAAGATTGTGAAACCCTGCCGCGCTTATTAATGCAGCTCTTTTTGCAACTTCTTG
>JAUPLZ010000192.1 GCA_030836705.1 Campylobacterota bacterium | reverse complement strand
TCTGCTTATATTTCCAGACACAAAAGCACTTTTATGATTTTCTTCGATTCTGCTTTCAATATCCTCATATCCAAGCCCGCACAAAAGTGCCGATGATGATGCAAAACAGCTTTTTGCAATCTCTTTGCTTAGTCCGATTACATCAAACAAGGCAGAATTTCTATAGCTAGCAACTGTGCTTATGCCCATTTTTGACATAATCTTTAAAATACCCTGACTCATTCCGTGTTGAGTATTTTTTAGCATATCTTTGCAATTATTAGGATACACATCAAGAACGGTAGCATAAAGCAAATACGGATAAACGGCATTTGCTCCATATCCAAGCATAACGGCAACAGAGTGCGGATCCATAAGCTCTCCAGAGGCTACAACCGTTGAAGTCAAGTGTCTTACCCCAGCCTTTAAAAGGTCTTCATTTATCCTTCCGACTACCATGGCCATAGGAATAAGCTTGGTCTTTTCATCCAAAACTCTATCATCAAGAACTATTGTTCTAATGCCATCTTTTTTTACATCATTTACAATCTGTAAAGAGAGCTCTTGCAAGCTATTTTTTATATCTTTTTTAAAGCCCGTAAAATATGTTCTATATTTATAATCACTATCATACCTAGGACTATTTTCATCGCCGAAAGAGAGAAGAACTTTAAACTTTTCATAAAACAAAACCGGCGTGATTGTTTTTAATCGCTTTGTGTGATCCGGATTTTCATCAAGTATATTATGAATCTGCCCAAAACCGGTGTTTGTTGACATAACAACACTCTCTCTTAAAGGATCAATTGGCGGATTTGTGACTTGAGCAAATTTTTGTTTAAAAAAATCTGTAAAATTTCTCTGTTTATTACTAAATGCGGCAAGCGGAGTATCATCGCCCATTGATGCCGTATTTTCTTTTCCGCTTTCAGCCATAGGCTTTATGATATTTTCTATAACTTCATTTGTTATATTATGGTATCTTTGCATCTGAATAAGATTTTTATACTTATAGTCACTCAAATCTTCAAATTTTCTTGAGACATACTCTTGCAAGTAGTGCATATTCTCATTTAACCACTCACCATAAGGTTGAGAGTTTTTCATATACTCATTTATCTCATCATCATATATAATTTTGCCGAATTTTAGGTCTATTCCTATCATTTCACCGCTTTGGAGTCTGCTTCTCTCCAATATGTTTTCAGGTTCTAAATCTATAACTCCGTATTCACTTGAAATTATTATGCGATTATCTCTTGTGATTAAATACTTTGCAGGTCTTAACCCATTTCTATCAAGCACGCAACCGATATATCTGCCGTTTGTCATACTTATAGCAGCCGGACCGTCCCATGCTTCAAAGCAAGTAGAAGCATATTCATAAAACGCTCTTAATTTTCCATCCATATGCGGAGCATTTTGCCAAGGTGCAGGAATTAGATTTCTTACTGCTTTAAAAAAATCAACATCATTAACAAGCAAAAATTCAAGCACATTATCAAGACTTGCACTATCGCTTGAGCCGGTTTGAAGAATAGGCAGTATTCTTTTTAATTCCTCATCGGAAAAAACCGAACTTTTTAGGGAGTTGCTTTTTGCCGCTACATAAAATCTATTTGCCTCTATTGAGTTTATTTCGCCGTTATGCGCCATAACCCTAAACGGTTGAGCCAATTTCCACTCCGGAAGAGTGTTTGTAGAAAATCTTTGATGAAAAAGAGCAAAGCTTACTTCAAAATCTCTATCCTGAAGATCTCTATAGAACTCCTTTATATATGTAGGAATCACCAGCCCCTTATAAGAAACGACATTGCCTGAAAAAGACGGGATATAAAACCCTTTCTCGTCTCTTAAAGCATGCTCTATCTCTTTTCTTGCAAGATACAAAAGAGCATCAAATCTTTTCACAGAAGAAATCGAATTTGGCACAACAAAAACCTGCATAATATTTGGCAGGCTTTCAAGCGCAAATTTACCAAGCACGGATGTGTCTATTGGAACCTTTCTGTAGCCGGCAACTTTTAAGTCATTTTTTTCACACATTTCGGAAATAGTCTCTTTTTGCTTTTCATTAGTTAAAAAAAGCATCCCAACTGCATATTTTTGAGGCAAATCCACTCCTATGCTCTTCGCGGATTTTCTCATAAACTTATCCGGCATAGAAAAAAGAAGCCCGCTTCCATCCGCACTTTTTCCATCGGCTGCAATAGCGCCTCTATGAATCATGCGACTTAACGCCGTAATAGAATCATCAGTATTTTGATAACTCGGAACATTTTTTATATTGGCCAAAAGTCCAAAGCCACAATTGTCTTTAAATGCTGTTAATGCATCCATCGAATGCCTTTTGGTATAATAAATTTACTATCAAAGTGTTTCTATTCTATCATTTAGAATGTTAAAATGTAATAAAGGTGTTTTTTCAAAGATGAAGGGTTTTATATTAAATATAAGAAAATATAAAGAAGAAGATTTAATAGTTACTATTTTAACTCGAGAAAAGATTCTTAATCTCTATCGCTTTTACGGAGCAAGGCACAGTTCTATAAACCTTGGATATAAGATAGATTTTGAAATTGAAAAAACCGTAAATATTACTATTTCAAAACTAAGAAATATTGTAGAGCTTGCCTTAAAATACAATAGAGATTACAATAAAATACTAATATGGAATCAGTTTATATCTCTTATTGATATGCATCTAAGAGGTGTTGAAGAGGTTGATTGTTTTTATTATGATTTGCTTGAAAGAATATCATACGCCATAGAAAAACAAAATCCAAAGAGGGCATGTATAGAGGGATATGTTTCACTACTTGCATACGAAGGAAGACTTCATGATAATTTAAGATGTTTTGTTTGCGAAGAGGCAATAGTGGATAATTTGGCACTAACAAGGTCATTTTTGCCGGCTCATACAAACTGTGTCTATTCAAAAAAATTTGATTTAAAGAAAATTACAGAATTTTTTAAAACAAAAAAGCTCACCAACCTAGCTGATACAGAGGTTGATGAACTGTGGAAGATATTATCTCAAGGCATATAGATTATGCTCTTTACCATCCTAGACTAAGATTAACCATGTGTCTTTCGTCTTTATCTTGTCCGGCATATGCACCGACTTCTTCTTGATAGTAAGCATATCCTAATTGAAGAAAAGTTAGTCTTAGATTAGCACCGTATGTAGGAGCTCCTTGATACAGACCGGCTCTTAGTGTCATAGTGCTAAACCAACCATCCCATACATTTGCCTCAACACCGGCTCTTGTTCTTTTCATAACATCTTTATCTTGATCATAAGCATACAATATATCAACATAATCAAGAGCAACTCTTACTTGATTAAAAAGCATATGGTCTTCCCATCTTTTTAGATATCCTATACCGGCATTTACAGTCATTGGAATATATACAGAATCCTCATCACCGATTCCGCCTATATTTATTGCACTCAAACCGATTTGTGTATTTTCCGATAATTTATACATAGCACCGACATCAAATACAGTACTTGAACCCTCTTTTAGGAGTTCATCCTCAACATAAGTGTCAAAATCATCCCTGATTAGCTCGCTAATAGTAAAAGCATGCTCAAGCGACATATAGTTAATCTGTTTGACTCCAAGACCTAGGCTAAAATCATTAAGAATATACTTATCCGCAATCTCTACATTGGAAAAATCATACGAGAATCCGCCAGCTGCTCCATAATATCCTAAACCCTGCATCTCCATAACGCCATCATTGCCAAAGCCTCTATGAGTTCTAGCATCAAAAGTGGCTCCACCTACGGCACCAACAGCAAAACCTACCTTTTCGCCTTTTCTGCTTACGCTTGTAAAGTTATTCGCATCAAAATGGATATTTTCACCCATATAAGCATCTACAACATCAAGCATAGCAAGCGTCTCGTCCGTATCGCTATCACCAGTAACAACAGCAGGGTCATCAGTGGCATCACTAAAGTCCTGTCCAAAGTCCACTATATTTTGGTTGATTGAAGCACTAAAATTTATTAACTCAACCTCAACCCCATACTCTCTTGGTATAAAGCTAAGTCCTGCTGGATTATAAAAAAGCGCACTTGCATGCCCTCCGACAGCCACATTGGCTCCGCCCATACCTATAACTTTTGGATCCTTATAAAGCTGCGGATGCTCATAAGTAAGAGCCGATAAAGAAGTAGCCACTGTTACGCTTAAAAGTGTTGTTTTTAATATCTTTTTCATTTTCTACTCCTTATCTAGCCATGTAATCAAGAAGATCATCTTGATCAACCGTACAATCCGCAGAACCACACATCTCAGTTTTCAAATCAGCTACTTTTTCATCAGATGTTTTTGTAGTATCAGAGTCAGACACAATAGCTATAGATGTTAACAAATCATCATTGTTGAGTATGTCCGTAACGGCAACACCAAGAGTTTGAAGCTCGCCATCAACTACAACCGGACATGGATAACATCCACTATCTCCCTCGCTACAAACAGTCATGTCGGTCTTACAGAAGCCTTCAGTGGTAACAGTTGTATAAACACCTGTATCCAACTCTGTAACCAAGCGAGTAAAGCTGGCATCTGAATAAGTAACAGTACCGCTCTCAACAACAACATCCACTCCGTATATAGTTTCATTTATGTCGCTAAAACTAAGTTCGCCCAAATCAGTTCCCAAAACACTGCTATCGCTTGTGCAGCTATTGCCAAATGTATTGTTTGAATAGGCATTCATTGCACAATCCGTAGCTTCCATAGCATCCAAATCTCCGTTGCTATTGACATCTTTTTCGCTATCAGCACTGGTATCAGTATTAAGAATAGTTACAATTTCAGCCGTAGTAATACCTGGAATAACCGCATTTAAAACATCTTTAAACTGCGCTATCGTTTCCATATCCACCGCTAGAGTTTCCGTATCTGCCTCATCTGCCATAAGTTCTTGAAGCAAGATAGGATTTATAGCTATACAAGCTTGCTGTTGATAACTTGTAAGATTTACATAATCGTCTGCATTACAAACGCTTGAATCGTTATTTTCTAATAACTTTTTATACTCTCTTGTGCCGGCTGTCATAGAGTCATCAAAAACAATATCAAATAAAGTTGTCATTATTTGAACTTCTTTTTGACTATCTGTTGTACTTTCATTACCATCAATTTTAATCAGTTCTCTTCCAAGCGACACGACATCCATGCCCGCTTTGCCCAAATAAGCCGCTCCAAGATTTAATTGGCACTCCTCATAAGTAAATCCGGCACAATCTGCTTCAAGCATTGTTATAGCTTTATCGTATTCGCCTGCATCTATCGCGCTAGAAACCTCATATTTTTTTGCCTCATCACTACTATCGTCTCCGAAAGTACCGCAGCCGCTAAATAAAAGCGACATTGCAAGCGAAGCCGGCAAAAATGATTTTTTTGCAAAACTTCCAAAACTACTTTTCATCCCTTCCTCCTTCATATTGTTTCTTGAATTAATTATATTCACTTACAACTTACAAAATCAATCTTTTGCATATCTTTTATCAAAAAAAGTTTCGGCATGCAGATGCTCAAAAGAGGTTTTTAGCATCTTAAAAAGCTCATCGTGCTCTTTTTCCATTATTTTTAGCCATTCTTTTGTTTTTTCTCTGGCAAACGGCATTTTTACGGGAAATTTCATAGCAGGGCACATATCATCTCTTACCGTTGTAAGATTGTTCTCTTTTGCAAAATTTTCAGTCTGCGACTCTCTTATTTTAATAAGCGGTCTTATAACTTCGATGTCATATTTTGATTTGTATTTTGGAGCCAAAGTTCTAAGGCTGCCGTTATAAAACATATTCATAAAAAAACTCTCAGCCGCATCATCAAGATGATGACCAAGAGCTAGCTTATTAAACCCAAGTTCTTGTGTAGCGGAATACAAAACACCTCTTCTCATCCTAGAAAAATAACTACAAAAAGAACTATTTTCCCTTATGTGTTCTTCTACAGTTTGAGCAATTTGAGTTCTTTTTAGAACGAACTCAATCTCATGCTCCTTGCAGTGATTTTCAATGTAATCAAAATTTTGACCCATTCCGTAATCAACAGTAAGCGCTACATATTCAAAATCAAACGGAACAATTTTTTTGAAGTTTTTAATAAGATGCAAAAGAGAGAGTGAATCCTTGCCGCCGCTTAAACCCACCGCAATCTTATCGCCTTCATTTATGAGGTCATACTCTCTTACGCATTTTCCAAAAGATTTTTGTAGTTTTTTAGAAATTAGTATGTTTTTAGACATTTAAATATGATCAAGCATTTTATATACAAATTTAGCGCTCTCTTTGGCGCTTGATTTTAAAAACTCATCAAAGCTAAATCCGGCATCCATATCCGCCGCATCGCTTATGGCTCTTATAACACAAAACGGTACTTTAAAAACAAAACAAACATAAGCCACGCTTGCGCCTTCCATCTCCAAAGCGTCTGCCTTGTAAGTATCTCTTATCCAGTTCTTTTTATTTTCGTCAGCTATAAACTGATCACCGGTAGCTATAACGCCCTTTAGAAGCTTTAAACCCATTTCGTCTGCAACTTTTATAGCAATCTCGTTTAGCTTTTCATCAGCTTGAATAAAATCTCCGCTCTCCGGAATAAACCCATGCGGAT
>JAUPLZ010000191.1 GCA_030836705.1 Campylobacterota bacterium | reverse complement strand
ACTCCTTGAGCAGTACAAAAAAGGGGTGATGCAAAAGATATTCTCGCAAAAGCTACGATTTAGAGATGATGATGGGGTTGAGTATCCTGAGTGGGTTGAGAAGAAGTTGGGGGAAGTGGCCGAGTGTCTTGATAATTTAAGAAAACCACTGAACGATGAAGAAAGACAAAAAATAAAAGGAAACATTCCATATTGGGGGGCAAATAACATTATGGGTTATGTAAATGATTATTTATTTGATGAAACGATAGTTTTACTCGCCGAAGATGGAGGAAATTTTAATGAATATAAAACTAGACCTATTGCAAATATCTCATATGGTAAATGTTGGGTAAATAACCATACGCATGTATTACGAGGGAAAAAAAATATTTTAATTAATGAATTTTTATTTTATTCTTTGGTTCATAAAAATATTACTGCTTATGTCAGTGGAGGAACAAGAGCCAAATTAACAAAAGGAGAAATGTTGAAAATTAAAATCGACATGCCAACTTTAAATGAACAATCAAAAATAGCAAACTTCCTCTCATCCATAGACACAAAAATCTCACAGACAGAGCAACAGCTAGAAGCTACAAAACAGTTTAAAAAAGCACTGCTTCAGAAGATGTTTGTGTAAAGGTTTGGGATGATAAAAACAAAATACTTCCTCTATGCTTTTAAACAACAAAAGAGTAATAAATATCTTTATTGGTATGAGACAGATAAAAAGTATTTTGCTCAAACTAAACCGCCTAAACATATACTCGATGCAAATAGTCAAACAATTCAAAACCTACAAGAGAGCGAGACCATAGAGAATCCATGGCTTGAGTGGAACTCTAACGACATACAAAAAATCATCTCCAAAGACGGCATTTGCATCAACTACCTCAAATCAACCAATCATGACTTCATTACCAAGCATGAAGATATGAAACTTCTTGAAACGTATAGTTATCTTGTAGATCATCTTGACATCTCTAAAGCTTTTGGATTTAAAACGATACAGCAGTGGCATAAAATGATTTTTGAGACCATCTACCCGTTTGCAGGAAAAAACAGAACGGTAAACATGAGGAAAGGAAGCGGTGCTGATGCTTGGGAGTGGAGAGTAGATTTTTTAAGCGGGCTTCCAGAGTTTGATGCATTTTTAAAAGAAATTTCATCCAAAGCGTATGATAGCCTCGATGAGATAACTCAAGATTTGGCAAAATGTACCTGTGACTTTTTGTTTATCCATCCCTTTAGAGAAGGCAATGGCAGAGTAAGCAGACTTATATGCGACATAATCCTTGCCAAAAATGGCTACCCGATGATAGGGCTAAATCTCAAAAAAACTGATAATTACATAGAGCGAGTTCATGCAGGGTATGAATGTGATTATGCACCGATGAAAGCGTTGTTGAAGACGAAAATCAAAGAGGAACTTACGAATGGATAAGTTTGTAATGCTCTTTGAGCTCTTTTTTGGTGGTTTTAGAACCTTCGACTTTAGCCGAAGTGTAAACAGAATTGATAATCATTTCTCTCTTTTTTGTAGCGGAAGCGAAGTGTTTATTGGTATTTGCGATAGTTTTTTTCATAATAAAACAACTCCGATAAATAAGATGATTTCTAGTACACTCAGTATATACAAACCATACTTACAAAACAATAAAAATTTATGTAGGATTTATTTATGAGTAAACAAAGCGAAGCGATACTGGAAGACAACCTTGTCAAGCAGCTCATATCCTTAGAGTATGAGCCAGTCACCATCAAAGACGACACGGCTCTTGAAGCAAACCTAAAAAGCCAGCTCGAAAAGCACAACGCCTTTACCATGAGTGACAATGAATTTAAAAGAGTGCTCAACCACCTGAATAAAGGCTCGGTGTTTGAAAAGGCAAAGATACTCAGAGACAAGTTTGTCCTGCCCCTTGATGACGGTACGACCAAATACATCGAGTTCCTAGACTCAGAGCACTGGTGCCAAAACCTCTTTCAGGTAAGCCATCAAATCACCGTGGAGGGTATTTACAAAAATCGCTATGATGTAACGCTGCTCATCAACGGTCTGCCGCTGGTGCAGATAGAGCTAAAAAGAAGAGGTTTGGAGCTCAAAGAAGCTTTTAACCAGATCAACCGTTACCAAAGACACTCTTATGGCTCAAACAATGCCCTCTTTAACTATGTGCAGGTATTTGTCATAAGTAACGGCGTCAATACCAAATACTACTCGAACAACCGTAAACAGTCCTTCAAACAAACCTTTTTCTGGGCAGATAAGCATAACAAAAACATCACCAACATCGAAGAATTCACCAATATCTTTTTAGAGAGATGCCACATCTCAAAGATGATCTGTAAATACATTGTTCTAGCCCAAGTACCAAAGATACTGATGGTACTGCGCCCCTATCAGTTCCATGCCACCGAAGCCATCATAGACAGGGTAGAGAACTCAAACAAGAACGGCTACATCTGGCACACGACAGGAAGTGGCAAAACCCTCACCTCTTTTAAAACAGCTCAGATACTCATGAAGCTGCCGCATGTGGATAAAGTGGTCTTTGTTGTTGATAGAAAAGACCTTGACTACCAAACCACCAAAGAGTTTAACAGCTTTAGTGACGGAAGCGTGGATGGGACAGATAACACCCAAGCCCTTGTCAGACAGTTCGGCGATGATACCAAGCTCATCGTTACCACGATACAAAAGCTCAACACTGCCATCAGCAAGAAACACTATGTACAAAAGATGGAACAGCTCAAGGACAAACACATCGTCTTTATCTTTGATGAGTGCCACAGAAGCCAGTTTGGTGAGACGCATCTGAACATCACCAGGTTCTTCACTAAAAGCCAGATGATAGGCTTTACGGGTACGCCGATATTTGCTGAAAATGCCGTGGGCAATAAACTGGGCAAAAGAACTACCAGGGAACTCTTTGATGACTGCCTGCATAAGTATGTGATAACAGATGCCATCAGTGATGACAATGTTTTAAAATTCTCAGTCGAATATGTAGGCAGATACAAAGAAAAAGAAGGAAGTGCTACCAACATTGACATAGATGTAGAGGACATAGACACTAAAGAGCTCCTGGAGAGCCCTCAGAGGCTAGAAAAGATAACGGACTACATCCTAGCCAACCACCCTAGAAAAACGCATTCTAAAGAGTTTACAGCGATGATGTGCGTAAGCAGTGTTGATATGCTCACACGATACTATGAACTCTTTAAAAAGAAAAACCATAATCTCAAAATAGCCGCTATCTTCTCTTATAGTGCAAACGAAGATGACAAAGATGCCAACGGTGTTTACATGATTGACGAGGCCGATGGCGCTGCAATAGATGAAGCACATATCAACCAGCACAGCAGAGAGAAGCTGGAGAGCTACATACGCGACTACAACGCCATGTTTGGCACGAAGTTCAGCACAAGGGATTCTCAAAGCTTTTACAACTACTACAACGACATCTCCAAGAAAGTAAGGAATAGAGAGATAGACATCCTCCTTGTTGTAAATATGTTCTTGACAGGCTTTGACAGTGCTTCGCTAAATACGCTGTATGTGGATAAAAATCTCAAGTACCACGGACTGATACAGGCATTTTCAAGAACAAACAGAATACTCAATGAGAAAAAATCTCAAGGGAACATTGTCTGTTTTAGAAATCTAAAGAAAAACACCGATGATGCCATAGCCTTATTTTCCAACAAAGACGCCAAAGACATCATCTTGATGCAGCCGTATGATGAGTATGTGGAGAAATTCAACAAAGCATTCACAGAACTGATAAAAATCGCTCCAAACGTAAGCAGCGTGGACAGTCTAAAAGAAGAAGGCGAAGAGAAGCAGCTGGAATTTGTCAAGGCTTTTAGGGAGATCATGCGGCTTAAAAACATCCTTGAAGGCTTTAGTGACTTTCAATGGTCTGATCTATCTATGAGCGAGCAGATGTTTGAAGATTATAAATCCAAGTACCTTGACCTGCATGAGAAGATAAAAAATGAAAGAGGCGAAGGTAAAGAAAAAGTATCTATCCTTGAAGATGTGGACTTTGAACTGGAGCTTATACACAAAGATGAAATCAATGTAACGTATATCCTGATATTGCTTGCCAGATATAAAGATGCAGACGAGCAGGATAAAGAAATACACAAAAAGAACATACTTGGCATGATGGAAGGTCAAGTACATCTTAGAAGCAAAAAAGAACTCATTGAAAAGTTCATCAATGAAAACATGCTGCACATAAGTGACTCGGACAATATCGAAAATGAGTTTGAGAAGTTCTGGGAAGAGGAAAAGGAACTTGCCTATGATGCGCTATGCAAAGAAGAAAACCTAAAGTGCGAAGAGGTAAGAAAAGTGGTCGATACCTACATTTACGAAGAGAGAGTACCCCTTAAAGATGATGTAGCTAAAACGTTGAACTTCACGCCAAAGTACATGGAGCGCAGGACCATCGTTCCTAGGGTGCTGGACAAGATAGTGAAGTTTGTTGATAAGTTTTACGATTTGTAGGCGCTTCAGCCTGCTATTTAAAATAAGCATTCTTTGAAAAAAAGTTTAACAAATCCGCCATTTTCAATCAATAGCGGAAAGTGTACAAAGTCAAAAAAAAGTTTCGCTCTCAAAAAAAAGTTTATAAATCAATCACTTTTCAATCAATAGTGGGGCTTATGCTTCCATTGCCAAAGTACGGCTGCACCGAATGATATGGCCCATTGCCCCACTCAAAATCAATCAAAAAACTATCTTCAAAAAAACGGTTCAAAATTAGCACTATTTTGAAAAATTCAAAAATTATCGGACTATTTTCGATATGTTTTCGGACTATTTTCGGATTTTTACCATGCCTAGAAAAATAATTGGCAAAAAGTGCATCGGCATTGATTGCAGGGCTGTAAGGTCAGTTTGTAGAGATTTATTTATCCCCCCTCCAATCAATGCTTATAATGTTAAAGAGTAAAACTTGTAAAAATCAATTTTTTAATTTGGTTTTCTTACTCTCAACTTATTGAATTTATTATTTCATGTCAGGTGCAAACCCGCATTTTTTCTTTTCTGCCGCTATTTTAATCGCGTTATATTCACCTTTCATTCTTGCTATTTGCTCTTTTTCATCATCCCCTAAAGCCAATAAGAACAATGCCGGCCAAAAGATAACTACACCTGCTGTCATTGCAACGGTGTCCTTTGTGCTTGTTGAATTTTGCTGTCCCGCCAACGCCGCTGTTTTTTCGTTAATCCTAAATATTTCTTCTTTTAACTGTTCGCACGTATAGCTTTCATATTTCAATGGCGAAACATAAGAAGCCTTAATATTGTCTGCTTTTTGTGCACACCCTGCAAATAATAATGCAAGCACGCCAAAAATATAAATCAATTTTTTCATTTACTCCTCCGATATACAAAAATTACTTGATTTTTAATCATATCATCATCTTTGCACAATCGTCTTGATTTGAAACAAGTTCAAGCGAAGGCTTTGCTATGCTAAACATGAAGTTATTTTTCTGCATATTTCGTAAAGTCAATGTATTGCTTGAATTTTTGTTTCTAAAATCAATTTTAAGCGGCTTTGTCTGTTTATAGGCTATTTGTACGGATAACTTTAGTTCTTTGATTCTAGAGATGTTTTTGTGCTTTTTTTTCTGGGTGTTTCGGTGTAGTGTCGGTTTGTTATTGTTTTCAGGAATGAAAACAATTTAATATTTTGTTCACCGTAGGTGAAGTACTAAATCGGCGCTAATTTTTTACTAAATTTTTAATATTTCAGATCG
>JAUPLZ010000190.1 GCA_030836705.1 Campylobacterota bacterium | reverse complement strand
TTATCTTTGTAGTAAACCGTATCGCATTGTGGATTTTTACAAAAACTAAAACCACTTCTATCGGCAAGAGTCTCAAGATACTCTTTTTTGAGCTGTGATTTTATTGTCACATCGCTTACCGCTATGCCATATTTACTACAGTTTGGACACGAATCTGTCGCCTCTGAAGCCGCAGAACATCCGCATGAGTCTGCTTGTGATGCGCTAGAGCATCCGCAGCCTGATTTTTGTATAAAAAATTTCATTTGTAGCCTTTTAAAAATATTGAACCCTCTGAATAACCCTAAGTTTTTGAAGCTGCTTTGAATATTGGTAAATTTTAAAAAACTACTCAAAAAAACAGGGTTTTTTAGATTTTTATCATATTTTTTGCAAATTCCTATTAAAAATTCCATATTCTGAACTGATTCAATGGCTGAAGAGCTTATTTGTAATCCTAAAGGTCACTTTAGGTTTGGAGAAAAATACTGACTATATAGTTTTCCCCCTAAAAGGGGAAAACCCCTATTCATCAGGTGGGAGACCGTCTTTTGACTCGATGTTGACACATTTGCCACATTAAAAACCACTCAAAAAATTAGTCTTAGCTCCTTCTCAATTCTTGATATAGTTTGTTCTTTAACATCTAACTGTTCTGCTCTGCTTTTAAACCCTGAAAATGCCTCTGCTATTTGTTCTAAATACTCTTTTGCAACATTTTCTTTTATTGAGTGTTTTTTGCCTAATCCTAATATATCTTTTAAAGTAAAGTCATTGGTTTTACCATTTAAAGAGAGCTGATGATTTTTTGTATATCCTACTCCATTTGAATAGGTGATATCATAAGCCGGACTTAGATTCCAAATGCCGTTTTTATCCATCGTAAATGCAAAATTTTTAGCATGATCATCTTGATTTCTTCCAACAAGGTTAAAAATCATTCTTTTAAACTGTTGATTTACGGCTTGTTGACTTCCAGTAAGATACCTTGTAAGCCGCAAGAGTTCATCATAAGAGTAGTGCATAGGTATATTAAAATTTGTATGTGTTAGCCCTGCAACTGAATGCAGATGCAAAGCCTCGCCATCAACTCTATCAAATCGCTTTATGAGATAATGTGCTAAATTTCCATGAGACAGCAGCTCGATTTTTGGTACATCTATTCCAACCTCGTCTGCCATACTCATATAAATGTATTCGAGCTTTGTATAATCACTACTGCTTCCATCTTCTTTTGCAATGTCGAACTTCATCAAATAGTGCTCAAAGTTATCTTTTAGATCTCTTTTTACACCACTTATGAACTCTTTTGTGTTTGGGTTGTATCCTATGATTGCTTTGGCTCGTGCGCCTCCGGCGCTTGCAGCACTATCCATAAAAGAAAGTATTTCATCGACTACTTCAATAACATCGCCACTTATAATTTTCTTTGCATTTTCATAAAAATTTTGAAGTTCAATAATTTCATTGATTTTGCCATCTATTTTATGAGCAACGGGTTTGTATGTAATTGCACCTATACTTTTATCTCCTACAAACATAAGCTTTTGAATGACACTAAGTTTATGGGTTGGGATATTTTTAGATTCAAAGTATCGCTCTATCACTTTTGTACCAAACTTATCAGGCAAAGTATCATAAAAAACTCCTGCAAGACCTTCAAAACATCTATCATCATTGTTTGTGTACACTCTAGTTTGTGTAAGAGGTAGCTTTAAAGGAGAGATTTCAAATCCAGTTGAAACAAAGCCTTTATCATATTCAAAATAAACAACTTCATCTTTTAAAAGTATCGTTCCTATTTTTTTATCAAAAATAAAAGCTTCTACTTCTATACTCATTTATTAATCCTTTTTGGTAGTTTATCTTGATTTTTGATATCATCAAGAGTTTTATACTCTTTAGATTTTAGTAGCCCTTTAAGATTATCAAAAAGATGTAAAGCGATAAAAAGTTTGATAAGATTCTCAAAAGAAATTTTTTTTTGATATATAAATTGTTTGTAAGTGGGGAAAGGGATATCTGCTTTCAAAGCCAATTCTTTTTGCTGCAATTTTTGTATTTTCCGCTCTGTTTCAATTAATTCTACTACTTGTTCTATCACTTCAAATGGTGTATATAATTCTATCATTGCCAACCCTAAATATATTATAATGTAATTACAACTTGTTAATATACTATAAAATCTATTATGCTATACATAGCATTTTAACAAACTACTTTAAAAACTCCATATTCTGAACTGATTCAATGGCTGAAGAACTTATTTTTAATCCTAAATGGACGCTTTAGGATTGGAAGAAAATACTGACTATATAGTTTTCCCCTTAAAAGGGGAATCACCAACACAGGCAGTTTTAAATCGGGTGTGTATAATCTTACACCAGAAACTCATGAGAACATTTGAATAAGTGTTTCGTGCCAACTGTCCAGCGGAATTTCACCCATTTTGCCCTGCAACCTTATTTTATCAACACTTCGAACCTGGTCCAGGAGTATTCTAGCCTTCTTTCCAGCAAAAACTACTTCAGGGCGACATCCTAGAGGCTGCCCCTTCGATGTGATGGGGGCAACGATCACACGCGGTAAAGCATTATTCATATCATCGGGCGAAACGATCAGGCATGGACGCGTTTTTTTTATTTCAGTGCCTACAGTTGGGTCAAGCTCAATCCAGTAAACATCTCCGCGTTTTACCATTCCCACTCTTCCTGTTCGCTCTGCAGATCTATCATTTCTGCAAGGGGTTCGATATCTTTTGTTTGGTCATAATTATCAAACCAGCCTTTTCTAGGTGTGCTGGACGACCTCAGGAGCAAAGTATCGCCTTGTACGATCAT
>JAUPLZ010000189.1 GCA_030836705.1 Campylobacterota bacterium | reverse complement strand
ATCCCATTCAAACTTCATAGTGTTATTTTATCATAAAATTTCTATTGTAAAGTTTTCACACATAAGATATTTAGTCTATTTCTTCTTTCTTTACGAGCAGTTTCTTGCTCTTTTCGTGCTGAAGAATTTGCATTTTTTTCAGCCACCTCAAAACCTTTAACAGATGAGTCCGATAATTTAATAATTTCTGTAAATGCTTTTGTCATTATCATCTTCTCTTTTTGTTCTTTACACAATTATAGTATATTTTATAAAACGAACTAAGTTCATTATTTCAAAATAGTTGTCATATAATGCCCTGATTTGTCAAGACAACTTCACCGCTAATTTTATTTCCACCAAGCACCTGCATTCCTAAGCTACACTTTTAACATATTCAAGATAAACATTCATGGGTTTTTGATAACCAATTGATGAATGAAATCTTTGAAAGTTATATTTGTGCATATAGTCCTTAATTCCGTTTTTCAACTCCTCTATTGTAGTAAAATTGCTGATATAGATACAACTGTATTTGAGAGTTCTAAAAAATCGCTCTATTGCAATATTATCAATCGAGCGTCCTTTTCCATTCATTGAGATGGCTATGTCACTCTCTTTAAGTATCTGCGTGTGCTCATGACTCGTGTATTGTGAGCCTTGGTCTGAGTTAAATATTTTAGGTTTAGGATACTTAGCAAGAGCATCTTTAAGCACATCCGTTGCAAGCGAGGCATCCATGGAGTTGGATATCTTGTAGGCAAGTATCGCTTTAGTATGCCAATCAATCACTGCAGCAAGATACATAAAACCACCGTTCATGCGGATATAAGTGATATCTCCGCTCCACACTTCATTGGGATTGTTGACATGAATTTGCTTCGTTCTGCCGCGCGGCACCCAGTACTCTTTTAGTAGATACTCATAGATATGATGTTGTGGATGTTTGATGGAGGTAAGCTTCTTTTTATGCGGGTAAATGGCACTAATACTTAGCAGACGCATAGATGAAAGCACTTTCTCACGACCTACGGTTATACCATCTTCTAGCAACTGTCTGTGGATAAATCGATAACCGTATTCAGGGTTTAGAGTGTAGATTTCATCAATCCTGTGCAACAGCATAAGCTCATATTCACTCATGGGCTTTGGTTTGTAGTATAGCGATGAACGGCTTATGCCAATCATCTCACATTGTCTTGTCATAGAGACAGTGCTTAGCTTGGAATCGACAAGATCTTTTTTATTTGATAAGTCCAAGCTCTCTAGCTTTCCCACTGCCCAATCTCTCTCAACAGTAGTCTTGCCTAATGCACGAGCAAGTGCATCATTCTCTTTTTTGAGTTCATTTATCTCATTTTTAAACTCACTTACTGCGCGAGCAGGCTCAAATGCAATAGCCGCATTCTCTAAAAACTGCTTTTTCCAGTTCTGGATACTCTTGGTTGTAATTTGGTATTTGCTTGCCAACTGCGCAATCGTTTGATCTTCTTTTAAAAGCTCTAACACAATTTTAGTTTTTTGTTCAGCACTAAAAACTTGACCTTTTTTTCTGCTCATCTTGTCTCCAATTATTGTTGTCAATATTCTAGCTTTTTGGAAATAAAAGTTGATGGTTTGTTGTTTGAAATTTTAAGGGCATTATAAAAGTGATATATATGTATTGGCAAGTGAAAGCGAAAATAGCATCCAAAAAGATTCTGGACACTACTTATCTAAAAGCAATACCTCACTCTTGTATTGCTCGATTGCATCTTTTGACATGTATTTAATCTTATCTATTTCATCAATGATGTCTATTGTCGGCATATAGTCTTGAATTAGTTTCGTTATAAGAGCGGACTGCTTTATGTCCCTTTGTTTTTTCATAAAATCTTTTCGCTCATGCTCTCCTAGCCATTTTTTATAAATAGCATATTCGACAGGGTTTATAGTTGTGATAAAGGCACATTTACCGTTGGACCCAATAACCATTTGCTTATATAGCTTTGAGCTGTTTAGCCACTTTGTCCCATCAATTTCCAAGTTGACTACTCCACTGAAATTATCATTTTCTAGTTGTTTTTTTGAAATTGGTGTGATTATTTCAACTACTATATCATCATTATTTACAAATCGGTATGATGCTTCCTTACTTTTTTTGAAACTAGAGTCAACATCAAGCAATATAGACTTTAAAGTTTTTTTAGGTAATTTTTCTTTTATTGTAATAGAAATTTTTTTGTCTCTTTTGTTAAACACATCTATGTCAAAAGTAGCTAGGTGTTGTTCTTCTATAAACACTCCACAATGAGCCTCATAAGCATACATAGAATTAGTTCCTATAATTATTACCTTGTCATCTAGACCCAACTCATTTATTCTTCTAAATAAATTTACCAACACATTCGGAACTCTTGAAATTTTTGTAAATTTATTTATCTTTTCATTTTTTAACAATAATTCTTTACTTTGTTTCAAAGAAGCTTTTAGTTCTTTTTTTTGCTTATTAAATGAATTATATATATCAAGAGTTTTTTCGTCTTTTTTTCCAAGTGACTCTCTTTTCTTTGTATCAAGACATTCTTTAAAAAGGTACTCTTTTTCTTGTGTTTTATTCCATCCCATTCTGTATCTAAATGATTTATTGTATCTGAGTTGCTTTTGCAAATAACTTTTATATTGCATTTCTGAATTAATGTATGTTTTTCTTTGATCGTCGCTATATTCAATAAATTCAAAATCCATAAAAGCTCCTTATTATCGCTTATATAAAAGATATTGTACTATTATTTTAATATTTATGCAATTTATAGTACAATATTCTCTGTATTAACTATTGTAGCGTTGTTTAAAGATAATTAAAAATATGAAAAAGAAAAAGCGCCCAGAAAGATTCTGGACACTACATGTAGAAGTTTATTAACCTAGTTTAGAAACAATATTTGCCTCAACATCAGCTATATCTGCCGTGCCGTCAACAGTTATATATGTCAGAGACTCTATCTTTTTTGCCTGCTCTTTGTAGTATCCGATAAGCGGTTTTGTCTGCTCGTGATAAACTTTTAGCCTGTCAAGAACGACCTCTTCTTTATCGTCATCTCTTTGAACCAAATCTTCACCTGTCACATCATCTTTGCCGTCAACTTTTGGCGGATTGTAAACTAAATGGTAAGTTCGTCCACTT
>JAUPLZ010000188.1 GCA_030836705.1 Campylobacterota bacterium | reverse complement strand
TAATTTGTAATGCTACTTCCGCAATTTGGACAAAATATATTTTTCTCTACCCAATTTTCAGTAAGAACTCTAGCAATCTGTGAGCTACTTTCGTATCCGGAAGACAAAGATATATCAAATTCCAAATCCATTTTAAACTTCCCCGTGCAACCCTATTTTTAGATAGCTCTCAATCTTGTTTTTCTTCCAATTCCGGAAATATTTTTAGTATATGATTTTTCATATATTCGTGTTCGTTTTGTATTTGAAGCTGGTTTTCATAGTGGTCTTTTGCAGCCCTGCCTGAAACCTCCGCAGCGCCTTCTGCCTGCTTTAATAGCTCCTCTTCGCTCAATCTTTTTGAGTTTACATACTCATACATAATTTCAGCACTTTTTTTATTCAAACTAGCATCTTTTACTGTTTTTTTAAACGCTTTTATAACAGGGTCAATGTCAAAAATAACCATTCCCATTTTTTTATTAAACTCCAAATCTTTTAGAGTTTCATCGCAATATTTTAAAAATTGTTTATCCATTTAAATTCCTTTAACTTTTATCTATTCCGCTCAGCACCGGCACGAACTCGCACTCTTCGAGCTCTTCTTTTTTATATCCTGATTCTGTTTTTATTATTCTTGTAATAAACTGCTTATTTTCATGAAGCAAAGGAAAAACCATCACACCGCCGACTTCAAGCTGGTCTAATAATTCTATCGGTATTTTTTGAGCTGTTGCGGAAAAAATTATCCTATCAAAAGGGGCATATTCTGCCCATCCGTTTTGACCGTCGTCTAGTTTTGTAAGAATATTAAAAATTTCGGCTTTTTTAAAATTCTCTTTCGCCTCTTTTAAAAGCTTCTCGATTCTTTCAATAGAGAGCACCCTTCTTGCAAGCTTGCTCAAAACCGCCGCTTGATAACCCGAACCGCAGCCGATTTCAAGTATGCTATCGCACCCTTCTGCCATAAGGTATGTCGTCATTTTGGCAACCGTAAGCGGGGAGCTTATAAATTGCTTGGAATTAAGTGGCAAAGCATCAAGTCGATATGCGGACATAATCATCCCTCGCGGTACAAAATGCTCTCTTTCTACCGCCATCATCGCTTTTGCAACTCTATCGCTTAAAGAAATTTGTTTTTTAATCTCATTCACCATTGTCGCCGCCTTGCTTGCTCTTTGGTTTTTTATAAGATTACTCATACGGTATCGCTCTTTTTATTTTTTTTATTTCGTTTTTATCAAACTCTGCTTCTATGAGCTCTTTTTCGTTACCAAAGACTCTAATTCCCCATGGCGTTATGACCGCGCTCTCTTTTGCCATGTCGTCGTTTGCGCTATTTGAAACCACAACGAAAGCTCTATTTATGATAGCAAGCGCTTGAGGCAAAACCACCAAATGCTCCGCTCTTGGCTTGCCCCACATTGAAGGTACCAAAATAATCTCAGCGCCCTCTATCTTTTTCCACAATTCCGGAAATCTAAGCTCAAAACAGATAATCAACCCTATTTTTATTCCGTCAATTTCAAATATTTTTATATCATCATTTTTTGCCGGTTTAAAGTATTTGTGCTCATCACCCAATAAAAAAAGCTTGTGCTTGGCTTGTTCATAAATCACTTTGCCGTTTTGGATAACCTTCGCATAGTTATAAAAACCATCTTCTTTTTTTTCTATCACGCTAAAAACAAGAGCTTTTTTTCCTACAATTTCACATAGTTTTTTTATCGCATCTCTTGAGAATCTATCGGCTTTGTCCATGTTTTCGTAATAAAAACCGCTTAGACAAACTTCAGGTGCCAAAACAATAAAAGAGTCGCTTTTTTCATAAAGCTCTATAAGCTTTTGAAGATTTTTGTCAAAATCGCTTGTAGTTTCAAACTGGAGTGTTGTTATTTTTTTCATTTTGAAACTTTAACATAATTAGTATGATGATAGAATTCCTTATGATTTATCTAAATTTTTTTAAGCCTTTGATTGATAAGACAGTCGCATTTTTTTTGATAGTTTTGCTTATTTTGCCGATGGCTTTTGTATATGTCGCTATTTTTTTCAAAATGGGTTCTCCTGTTATATTCAAACAGCCTCGCCCTGGGAAAAACGGAAAGATTTTTTATATTTATAAATTTAGAACAATGACGGATGAAAAAGACGGCAGCGGTAATTTACTGCCGGATCATTTGAGATTAAAAGGTTTTGGAGCGTTTGTAAGGTCGCTTTCGCTTGATGAACTGCCGCAGCTTTTTAATGTGCTAAAGGGCGATATGAGCTTTATCGGTCCTAGACCGCTTTTGGTTGAATATCTTGAGCTTTATAATAGCGAACAGAAAAAAAGACACAATGTCAAACCGGGCATCACGGGGCTTGCTCAAATAAACGGCAGAAACGCCATAAGCTGGAAGAAAAAGTTTGAATACGATGTGGAGTATGTAAATAGCGTGAGTTTTTTTATGGATCTAAAAATCATTCTAAAAACCATAAAAAAAGTTTTTATCAAAGAGGGAATTACCCAAGATGGTCATGTAAGCGTGGAGAAATTTAATGGAAACAACTAAAAAGCTTTTCGTATACGGCGGCGGCGGTCACGGAAAGGTGGTTGCAGATATTGCTACAAATTGCGGTTATGAGTTTTTGGGCTACATAGATGATAATGAAAAAAAGCAAAATGCCATAACTTTTGAAGAGTTTTTAGGCTTAAGCGGCGATTTTTTTGTAGCGCTTGGAATCGGTTCAAACGAGGTGCGAAAAAAGATTTTTCAAAAGCTAAACCAAAACCAAATCAAAATAGCCGCACTAATTCATCCAAAAGCAGTAGTGGCAAATAGCGTAAGCGTAGAAGAAGGTGCGGTAGTGATGGCGGGAGCTGTTATAAACTCGGATGCGAAAATAAAAAAAGGGGTTATTATCAACACTTCAAGCGTAATTGAGCACGACAACATAGTAGAGGAGTTTGCTCACATATCGCCGAATGTTGCGATGGGCGGAGGTGTTTTCGTAGGAGCTCTTTCGCACATAGGAATCGGTTCATCAATAATTCATAGCATAAAAATCGGTGATAATGTCATCATAGGCGCCGGAAGCGTAGTCTTAAAAGATATACCGTCAAACGCTACGGCATACGGAGTTCCCGCAAAAATAATCGAAGGCAGAAAATGAAACACTCATATTTTCTAAAAACTCAAATAAACATAAAAATCATAGGTGTTTCATTAGAGCAACTTTTGTTGCGAGAGCCCTCTGCTGAAGAGTCCTTTTTGGACTTGTTCAAAAAGGATATTTCAAAATGAACAAAAGAATATTTCTTTCGCCGCCGCACATGAGCGGAAATGAGATGAACTACATCCAAAGAGCGTTTGATGAAAATTACATAACTTCAATAGGCTCAAATGTCACCGGATTTGAGGAAAAAATAAAGGCGATTACCGGCGCAAAGCACGCACTTGCGGTTATAAATGCCACTGCGGCAATACACCTTGCATTGCGAGTTCTAGGCGTTGATGAAAATGATGAGGTTTTTGCCTCTAGCTTTACTTTCATCGGCTCGGTTGCGCCTATTCTTTATCAAAAAGCAAAGCCGTTTTTTATAGACAGCGACAAAAAAAGCTGGAATCTCGACCCGACATTGCTAGAAAATGAGCTAAAAAGAAGAGAAAAAGAGTCCATAAAGATGCCAAAAGCGTTGATTCTTACACATCTTTACGGTCAAATGGCGGATATAGAAAAAATTATAACTATTTGCAAAAAATATAACATACCGACGATAGAAGATGCCGCGGAGTCGCTAGGCGCTACCTATAAAGACAAATACTCAGGAACATTTGCGACAATAGGGATTTACTCTTTTAACGGCAATAAAATTCTTACTACAAGCGGCGGCGGCGTGCTTGTGAGCGATGATTTGGAGCTGATACACAAAGCAAGATTTCTCTCGACTCAAGCTAAGGATAATTTTGTCCATTATGAGCATACGACATTCGGCTACAACTATCGAATGAGTAATATTTTAGCCGGTATCGGAATAGCTCAGCTTGAGGTTTTAGATGAGAGAATTAATAAAAAAAGATGGATTTTTGAATTTTATAAAAGCGCCCTTAGCGCATCAAAAGAGATAGAGTTCATGCCGGAAATTCCTGATTCTATCGGCAATAGATGGCTTACAACCGTTTTATTTAAAGACTATGCTACAAGAGAGCGGATTCGTTTGGCTCTTGAAAATCACAATATCGAATCTCGCCCGCTGTGGAAACCTATGCATATGCAGCCGGTTTTTAAAGATGCAGATTTTATAGCCAATAAAACTAGCGAAGAGATGTTTTTAAGAGGTCTTTGCCTGCCTAGCGGAACAAATATGAGTGAAAATGAGTTAAAAAGGGTTGTGAAGATAATTTTGGATAAATAATCTCTCTGCTTTGGTTCTTTTAGATATAATTTTGAGCAATTGAACAATAAGGTGTTTTTTTAATGACTATTGACTTTACGAAATTTATAAAATATTCAAAACCGGGACCAAGATACACAAGTTATCCGACTGCACCTGAGTTTAGCGACAAATTTACATACGACTCTTATATTGAACACATAAAAAAAAGTAATGAATCAAAAAGACCGCTTTCCCTTTATTTTCACCTTCCGTTTTGCAGAGGTGCTTGCTATTTTTGCGGATGTAATACATTTTATACCAGCAAAGAGGACAAAAAAAACAGATATGTAGAGTATCTAAAAAAAGAGATGGAACTTCTAAGCAGTTATCTTGATACAAAAAGAGAGGTTATTCAGCTTCATTTTGGAGGCGGAACCCCTACTTTTTTTACCGCCAGCGAGCTTGACGAGATAGTTGTTAATATAAAAAAACATTTTACAAATTTTGCAAGCGACGCGGAGATAAGCTGCGAGATAGACCCTAGGTTTTTTAATGAAGAACAGATGAAAGTTTTTAAAAAACACGGATTTAATCGCATAAGTTTCGGCGTACAGGATTTTGAGTCAAAAGTACAAGAAGCTGTTCATAGAATACAATCTTTTGAGCAGACAAAAGCCTCTGTTGATCTTGCTAGAAAATACGGAATTGAGAGTATAAATATAGACCTTATTTACGGGCTTCCTTACCAAACTCTTGAGAGCTTTAAAAACACTCTAAAACTAACAACCAAGCTAAATCCAGACAGATTAGCCGTTTTTAACTACGCGCATGTTCCGTGGCTTATGAAAACAATGAGAAAAATAGACGAAACAACGCTTCCGACACCGGATGTAAAATTGGAGATTTTAAAAGAGACGATAGACTTTTTTGAATCACAAGGGTATAAAATGGTCGGAATGGATCACTTCGCAAAGCCCGATGATGAGCTTTTTAAAGCTATAAAAAAAGGCGAGTTGCATAGAAATTTCCAAGGCTACACTACAAAAGGCGGTGCGGATCTTTTTGGTGTCGGCGTTACAAGCATCGGCGAGACGAGCAACTATTATGCGCAAAATTTTAAAGGGATGGATGAATACGAAAATGCTTTGGATAACAACAAGCTGCCGTTTCACAGAGGCATACTTTTAAGCAGCGACGATAAGCTAAGAAAAGATGTCATTATGCAGCTTATGTCCAATTTCAAACTAGATTTTAGGAGCATAGAAGCCAAGCACGGAATAAATTTCAAAGAGTATTTTGCCGATGCATTAAATGAGCTAAAAGAGTTTGAAAAAGAGGAGCTTATAAAAATTACAGATACGAATATAGAGGCAACAGCAACAGGTTCTATGATTATTAGAAACCTTGCAATGCCGTTTGATGCTTATTTGAAAAAAGTTCCCGAAGAGCAAAGAAGATTTAGTAAGACAGTTTGATTTTAACTTGACAAAATAATATTCTT
>JAUPLZ010000187.1 GCA_030836705.1 Campylobacterota bacterium | reverse complement strand
ATATGCACCGTAAAGAAGTTCTGAAAAGTTAATTCTGGAGATGTAAAGTTCGCTTACGGGTATTTGAGAGAGTGTCGCTACTGCTTCTTGCTTGCCTTTTAAAAAATATATCAGCACATCGCTGTCAATTAAATATTTTTTCATCTTTATAAATCTAACTCAAAATCTTTGGAGTTTTTGTCACTTGAAATAGACTCTAACATAGCATCGGCATCGGCACTTTTTAATTTGCCGGCAAACTGTAGCAGTCCGTTTTGCTTGAGACGATTTTCTTTGGAAAAAAATTCAATAGCTTTTTCTATGACATCCGTTTTAGTAGTATGTAGTTCGTTACTTAATTGATTTAAAACAACAATAACGCTCTCATCCAGTCTTAAATTAATCGCTCTTTTCATCTACGACTCCTTTGTCTTTACATTATTATATAATTCTTCACTGTTTTTGTAAAGAATCAAACAGAATCATGCCATCGCTTTTTTAGACAATTTGAGACAGATTACTACTCCTCGCATCTTGTGATAATAGTCCCGTTTTTATCAAATGAAATAATTTTGGCTAAATTATCATCAAACAGGAGGACATTAAGCCATCCGTTTTCATAAGCGCCGCCGTCGATGCCTATTCTATCGGGCTTTACCATAGGCATTGCCATTTTCGTATGACCAAAAACCACTCTATAAGGAAAAACTCTTTTTGAATTAAAAAAATGCTCTCTTGCCCACAAAAAATAGCTAGGATCCGACTCTAGGATATTTTCCATATGCGGATCTATGCCTGCGTGTACAAAAAGCTGCTTTTGTTCTTCATCGAGATGATAAAGCTTGGAGTCTTGCAAAAACTCTTTTACTTTTTTTATGATTGATGGTTTTGCGCACATTCCCTCATAAGCATTCTCAAGAGGGAAAATATAGCTCATTGTCACATTTTTTTTATTATCGATATATCCAAGAAGCTCTCTTTCGTGATTGCCCCGCAAGAAAAAGTGCTTTATTTTATTTTTTAAAAAATACTCTCTTAGTTCAATCAAAAGCAAATAAACCTCTCTTGAACCTATGTCTTTGTATGATTTTTTATTCAGCTTCCCGCTTTCACCTCTGTCGCCGTAATCTCCTATGAAACCGACTTCAATATCGTTATCTTTTCCTAGTTCATCAATTATATAGCTGTAAACATGCCTAAAAATAGATATTTGACCGTGAATATCTGCGACTATTATTTTCTTTTTCCCCAAAACCGCTTAAACCTCCGTTATCTCAAAAAAATTATCCCTAACAACCAAAAAACCATCGACCAAATCCATCTTGTTTTCCAATATATTCGATACTAAGATTTTTTTTATCTCATCTAGCGTATATCCCATATTTTGCATTTTTTTTGCAAACTCAGCACCTGAAATAGTCATATAATCGTCTTTTGAGTTTTTATTTTCTACTTGTAATTCGTTTTGCTTTGAGTTTAGAGCTTTACTCTCATTATAAAGATGAAGCAGGTTGTTATAAATCTCTTTTATATTTATAAGCTCTTGCTCTTTTGCTTTTATAGTCTCATCTTTTGCTTCTATTATGCGCTCTTTTAGTTTTAACTCTTTTTTTAGTGATTTAACCAGAATTTTTTGTTTTTTATATTTCGCTTTTTTCATTGCGACTCAGAATTTAGTTTTTTCAACACGGTTTCTTCCATTTGCTTTTGCTCTATAAAGCGCTTCATCGGCTATTTTATAAACCAAATCAACATCGCAATTATTATTTGCGGTAGAAAAATCCGCAATAGCCACGCCGATAGAAGCACTCACAAAAGGAGAAGCGTTGTTTTCTTTGTGCTCAATTTGCAAATCCTCGATACTTTGTCTTATTTTTTGAGCGATTTTATCGGCATCATTTTCATTTTTGATTATATATATAGCTCCGAATTCTTCGCCGCCCAATCTAAATGCCGTATAGTCGTTTTCGTTTATATTTTTTATAGTTTTTCCGATCCCTTTTAAGACAAAATCGCCCTTTTGGTGACCATAAAAATCATTGTATTTTTTGAAATTATCCACATCCATTATCAAAAAACAAAATACTTTTTTTTCCTCTTTGGCGCTTTGAAGTTTTTTTTCTATCATTTTATTAAAATATCTTCTGTTAAAAAGCCCCGTTAATTCATCCGTAATTGATAGTTCTTCTATTAGTTTTTTATCGGTTATATCTTGCCTTACAGCCGTATATTTTTCTATTTTGCCGTTACTTCCTATAATAGGTGAAATCACTGAATAAACCCAATAACAACTGCCGTCTTTTTTGCGATTTTTTATCTCGCCTTCCCAAGTTTTGCCTGATTTTATTGTTTTCCAAAGCTCTTCAAAAACCGCTTTTGGCATATCCGGATGACGAACGATATTGTGATTTTTTCCTATTAATTCCTCTTTTGTGTAGCCGGAGATTCTGCAAAATGCCTCGCTTGCGTAAGTAACAATCCCTTTTGTGTCTGCTTGAGAAGTTATGACATTTTCATCTACTATTTTTATATATTCTTTAAGCTTTTTATTTGTATCTTCTAGGGCTATTTGAATTCTTTTGATATCGGTAATATCATGGACGGTTCCAATAGAGTGTGATATTTCGCCGTTTTCATCAAGAGTATGCTCGCACCTCTCTTCCACATATCTGATTTCACCGCTTGGCAAAACAATTCTATGGGCGAATCTATATGGTTTTTTATCTGCGAGTGAGTCGCTATATGCTTTTTTTACACTCTCCATATCATCAGGGTGGATTCTTTGCAAAAAGTTTTCGTATGAAGCTTCAAACTCTTTTGGCTTAAGACCAAAAATTCTATATGTCTCATCAGACCAAAAGAGTTTATTTTTTTTCAAATCCAAATCCCAGTGACCGATATTGGCAATCTCTTGGGCTTTGTCTAAATTTTGCTTTGCTTTTTGAAGTTCTAAAATGCGCTCATCGATTAAATTTTTAAGGTCATTGGTGTACCCAAAATCCTCGCCCATCTACAACCTTTTTATATTTTTTTGTTGTAGTTTATAACATTTTTTATTAAGATAGGCGATTTTTAAAATCCTCGTAACCGAACTCCTTTACCACATCAAGCTTTTTATTTTTTCTATATATAGCAAGGGATGGGAGCTTGATGCCATTAAAAGTCGTGTTTTTTACAAATGTATAGTGTATCTGATCCTCAAAAACTATTTTTTGACCGATTTTTAAAGGCTCATCAAAAGAGTAATCCCCGATAATATCGCCGGCCAAGCAAGTATTCCCGCCAAATCGATATGTGTATTTTTTTTCATTCGGCAAGCCGGAATTTCGCACCATCGCACGATAAGGCATGGCAAGCGTATCGGGCATATGCGCCTCTGCGCTTGTATCCAGTATGGCTATTTCCATTTTGTTTTTTACTATATCAAGAACAGTCGCCACAAGAGGTCCGGTCTGCCAGCCTACCGCTTCGCCCGGTTCTAAATAGACAGCGATATTATCATGCCTATTTCTAAAATCATTAATAACCTCAATAAGCCTATTTACATCATAGTCTTTTCTGGTTATATGATGCCCGCCGCCAAAATTTATCCATTTCATCTTTTTTATCAGATGTCCGAATTTCTCTTCAAATCCCTTTAGAACAGCCTCTAGCGCATCTACATTTTGTTCGCAAAGCGCATGAAAATGAAGCCCGTCGATTCCATTCTCTACGACACTTTCATCAAACTCATCGATAATTGTGCCAAGTCTGCTATAAAGCCCGCAAGGATTATAAATATCAGTCGGCGCGGATGAAACCTCAGGATTTACCCTAATTCCTATCGAAATTTTTGGGTTTGCATTTTTTGCTTTTTTTACAAATTTTTTAAATTGATTTGTTGAGTTAAAGACAAGATGATCTGATATTTTTGCTATCTCTTCTATCTCTTCCTCTTTAAACGCAGGCGAATATGTGTGAACCTCTTTATTCATCTTCTCTCTGCCAAGAAGAGCTTCGTTTAGTCCGCTTGCCGCCGTGCCGTGAAGGTATTTGCCGACAAGGTCAAATGTACTCCACATCGCAAAACCCTTTAACGCCAAAAGTATTTTCGCACCCGTTGCTTTTTGAACACTATCAAGCAAAATGAGGTTTTTTTCCAAAAGCTCCTCCTCGCAAACATAGCAAGGAGTCGGCGCGATATCGATATATGGGGGGTTTTTCATAAACTATTCTAGCTCTATAACTTTCCAAGGAAGCCCTTGTTTATTCATCTCTTCCATAAACGGATCTGGATCCATTTGCTCCATATTCCAAACACCTTTGGCTTGCCATTTTCCTTCGAGCATAAGTTTAGCGCCTATCACAGCAGGCACGCCTGTCGTATATGAAACGCCTTGGCTTTTTACCTCTTTGTAACACTCTTCATGGTCTTTTACTTGATAGATATAGATTTTTTTCTTTTTGCCGTCTTTTAGACCCTCTGCAACTATACCGATGTTTGTTTTGCCTTTTGTTCTAGGTCCCAAAGATGCAGGATCTGGAAGAAGTGTTTTTAGGAATTGAATAGGAACAATCTCAACACCGTTATGCATTACCGGATCTATTCCTAACATTCCTACATTTTCAAGACACTTCATGTGAGTAATATAACTTTGACCGAATGTCATAAAAAATCTGATTCTTTTTAGACCTTTTATATGTTTTACAAGCGACTCCATCTCCTCATGATAAAGCAAATAGCTATCTTTTGGTCCAACCTCAGGATAATCCCATACCATTTTTATTTCAAGCGGCTGGGTCTCTATCCATTTTCCGTTTTCCCAATATCTGCCTTTTGAGCTAACCTCTCTTAGGTTTATCTCCGGATTGAAGTTTGTAGCAAAAGGATATCCGTGGTCACCGGCGTTGCAATCTAAAATATCAATAGTGTGAATCTCGTCAAAATAGTGCTTCTGTGCATATGCACAAAACACATTCGTAGCGCCCGGATCAAATCCGCTGCCTAAAAGTCCCATAATCCCAGCTTCTTTAAACTCTTCATCTCTTGCCCATTGATGCTTGTATTCAAACTTTGCTTCATCAGGATGCTCATAATTTGCAGTATCAAGATAATCACAGCCGTATGATGCGCAAGCGTCCATAATCGTAAGGTCTTGATAAGGAAGCGCTACATTTATAACCATAGCGGGCTTGATATCCGCTAGCAATTCCGTAAGCTCTATAAGATTATCAGCATCTACGCTTCTTGTTTCTATTTTTACATTTTTGATTTCGCTTGCAATTTCATCGCACTTAGCCTTAGTTCTGCTTGCTAAAATGATTTTTGTAAAAACATCACTATTTTGAGCACATTTGTGCGCTACCACTCTTCCTACTCCGCCGGCTCCTATTATAATTACTGTTGCCATTTATAAACCTTTTTTAGAATTTATCTAAAACTCAAATCTAATGCAAAAAAGCACTACATGTCAGTTTTAGAGCGTGAATTATACACTACAAAAGTTACAATTTTAATGCTCTTTTTGTGAACATCTCTTTGTCTATTTTTATATCAAATTTTATCTCTTCTACGATTATTGTGGTTTTATTCCCTTTTTTCTCTTCATTTTTTGGAATCATCTCCCATCTATGCGGAAAAGTTCTCTCTTTTGTTTTTTTAAAATCACTATAAAAAAGCTCTCTTGCTAAGCTCATCTCTTCATCAAAATATTCAACTTTTAACGGCATAAAATACTCTTTGTGTACATTCATTATGATTTTACCCCACACAACGGCGGCATCTTCTTTTGGCATTAGCTCTACGGTCCAGCTCTCTTCATTTTCGCTTATGATTTTTTTGTGATAGTCATTTACGATTGAACTCTCTTTTATCATATCATCATTTGTAAAATCGCTTCCCATCCAGCTTTGAAGCATCATTGACGGCGGAATTTTTATAGTTTTTTCTATTTTTGGGACGAACTGCCACATCGCATTATCTATTTTCAAAAAAGTAATATCTTTGTCTTTTTGCGGATACAAAACTCTTATAAAACTCTTATCATTGCCTTCACTCCACGCTTCCATAACCATCGTTCTTTTTGTTCTTTTTGTCTCAACGCTCATTGATAATTTTGTGTAGCTACTTTTGCCTATCATCAAAGAATCCATTTTTTTTATAATCTCATTAGCATCCATAGCAAACAATCCAAAAACAGTCAAAAAAAACAAAACCAAAACCCTCATAAAAAACCTTTTTTCGCAAATAAGGTATATACCCATCCTAAATCAAATTGCACCGTAGCAGTAAGTCATAAATAGGTGAGATGCGAAGTAGATGTTTTGAAACCCTAACTAGTTAAGGTAAAAAACAGATGCTTTGCAGATTGCCTATTTATGAGCTTACCCTTCGGGCGCTTGGAAAAATGCGCACTTGCTTCGTTAAAAAGCCTTGAAGCTACTAGTAGCTCCTGTGACTTTTTGCCTTGCAATCACACATTTTTCTAAACGCTGATAAGGTGTAATTTGATTTAGGATGGGTATAATACCGAAAATTTTTAATTTAAGGACTTACTATGATAATCGAGGGCAATCTCAAGCTCGACGGCAGTGAAAAAATAGCCGTTATAAACTCTCGCTTTAACCACATAATAACGGACAGATTGGTTGAAGGTGCGAAAGATTCATTTTTAAGACACGGCGGGGATGAAAAAAACCTAGATATCATATTGGTTCCGGGTGCATTTGAACTGCCTTTGGCACTCAAAAAAGTTCTTGATAGCGGGAAATACGATGCGGTTTGTTGCTTGGGTGCTGTTATAAGAGGCGCAACTCCGCATTTTGATTATATTGCAGCAGAGGCGACAAAAGGCATAGCAAGTGCGGCTCTTCAATCAGGAAAACCGGTAGCATTTGGAGTTCTTACGACAGATACTATTGAACAAGCGATAGAAAGAGCGGGAAGCAAAGTAGGCAACAAAGGCGCTGAGGCGATGACTACAATTATCGAAATGATAAATCTATACAAAAAGTTATAAATAGTGGCAACAAGAACAGATGCAAGAATTTCAGTTGTAAGCGTGCTTTTTGCTTACGACAGCGGAAATGAAAATATAGCGAAAAACAAAGAAGCAATTTACGAAGAGAACAAGATAAAAAACAAACAAAAAGAGTTCGCCGATAATCTTGTAAGCGGCGTAATGGAAAATCTAGTAAAAATAGATGCGTTGATTAACTCTAGATTAAAAGATTGGGATTATGACAGAATCGGGAAGGTCGATAAAGCTATTTTACGACTTGGAACATACGAGATAGCTTTCACCGACACAGACAAAGCAGTAATAATAAATGAAGCTTTAAATATGGCAAAAACTCTTTGCGCTGATGAATCGCCAAAGTTTATAAACGGTCTTTTAGACAAAATCAACAAAGGTGACTAAATGCAGTTGTGTGTAGCGCTTGATCTTCCATTAAAAAAAGATAATTTAAATCTTGTAAAAGAGCTAAAAGAGCTTGATATTTGGCTAAAAGTCGGTTTAAGAAGCTACATAAGAGATGGTAATGAGTTCTTGTATGAGCTAAAAGAGATAAATCCTGATTTTAAAATCTTTCTTGATTTAAAGCTTTATGATATTCCAAACACGATGGCGGATTCTGCCCAGTCAATCGCAGAGCTTCCTATTGATATGTTTAATATTCATGCAAGCAGCGGCAAAGAGGCGATGAAAGCTGTTATGCAAAGGCTTCAAGGCAAAAAAAGACCATTGGTTTTAGCGGTTACCGCACTTACTAGTTTTGACGAAGAATCTTTTGCTAGCGTATACGGCGAATCAATAGAAAAAAAAGCAAATCAGTTTGCAAAAGACTCTTTCGAGTGCGGACTTGACGGCGTAGTCTGCTCGGTGCATGAAAGCAAACAGATAAAAGAGATTACAAGCAACAGCTTTATCACTTTAACGCCGGGGATAAGGCTAGAAGACAGCAGCACCGATGATCAAAAAAGAGTAGCAACGCCCGCTGTGGCAAAAGAAAATTTATCTGATTTTATAGTTGTCGGCAGACCTATTTACAACTCGCCAAATCCAAAAAAAGTAACAGAAAAAATAATTTCATCCATTTATTAAGCGAAAATTCATATATTTTAATATAAAATTGCGCTTCTTAAACTTATGGACAGGTGGGTGAGTGGCTGAAACCACGTCCCTGCTAAGGACGCATACGGGTAACTGTATCGAGGGTTCGAATCCCTCCCTGTCCGCCACTTTCTTTAAGCTATGACTAGCTTTGTTGGCACCTCAAATTTCCTTTGACCATCTTTTGACCGCTCAGATTTCAAACAAATCAAAACTTTTGTCTATGTTCACACGCTCACTTTTTATATATCGTGCATATATTGTAAACAACATATGACCCATCCAGCGCGATATCTGCATAGCAGGAAACTTTCCACTACTGAGCATATTCGTAGCAATGTACAATAAATAAAAAAACCTTATTATTCTTAAAAAATAATTGTTCTTTTATTGTACAATACAAAATAACATTATATGGGGTTATACAATGCACACGATAACATTAGAGTTGCAAGAAGGAATTCTTGATAAATTCAAAAACTTCTTATCCACTTTACCTAATAGTTCAGTAAAAGTAATAGATGATATTGATGATAATTTATTATCGCAAAGAAAACAGGAGATTAACCAGATCATACAAAAAATCGATAACAATGAAGAAGAATTGTTAGATTTTGATGCATCTGTAGATGAATTAATCAATAATAAAAAAGTTAATTTTTGAAAGTAAAACTAACCAAAACAGCTCAAATAAATCTTGAAAATATTAGAGATTTTATCTCAAAAGATAAACCGCAGACAGCTATTAAATTTTTAAATAATCTAAAAAATCCTTCTTCATAAATTTATCAATTTAGCCAAAAAAGGAGAAAAATAAACGAAAGATTGCTAAAATTCATAAATAATATTCGATAATTGCCGAATTAAAAAATAAAAAAGGTTTTCGATGAAATTATTAAGTTCGTCGCTTGTTTTTCTCTTTTTTGCACTCTCTTATCTTGAGTCTGCACAGTGGATTGTAGATGAGTCTCCTAGAAAAAGAACATGGGAAGAGGCTGTTGATTATTGTGATTTTAAAGGCGGGAAGCTTCCAACCATAAAAGAACTCAAAAATGCCTCGTTAAATCCAATAAAAGAAGCATTTAAAAAAGATTATTATTGGTCTTCGACAGAGTATTTCGGAGATCCTGAAAAGGCATATTATGTTAATTTTTATGACTCTTCCAGTCATTACAGCCCAAAAACATTTAAAATGTATGTAAGGTGTGTTAAAAAATAATTTTTATTCCAGCCAAGGGAATTTCCCTTTTGGCTAGAATAAGTATTTTGCTTTTATTTTAAGCGGCGAGAAGCTTTCTACTTTTAGCATATCCATCGAATCTATGCTGTTTGCAAGATAGATGCTGTTTTCTTGAAAAATAATCAAAAACTTGCCTTTTCCAAGGTCGCTTACCTCTTTTACCCAAGCGATTTTTTGTAGTTTTTCTTTTATTTTAAAGTTTTCTTCAACGCTTCTTACTCCCTCAACCTCAAGAGTAACTTTTGTCTCTTTGAACTTTAGATAGTTGTTGATGTTTGAGATAAGGTCGGCATTCACTTTTTCTGCTAAGCTTTTCATAGCTTTTAGCTCAGAATCTCTCTCGTTTAGAGCTCTTCCTTTTTCAGAAAGCGTGTTTGCTGCAATTATTTTCATATTTCCGGTTTCATTATCTTTTGCAAGCATATAGTATTGAATCTGAGCGGTTGTTATATGAAATACGGAAGCTACGCCATAACCTATATCTTCGCCTTTATTTACGCTTCTGTTTATCTCGATTTGACCGATTATTGCGGCACCCGATAGGTTTTTGCTAATAAATCCTGATAGTTCACCAAATTTTTTCTCTTTTACTATTTTTGAGAAAAATTCAGGATTCAAATCAGGCATTGCAGCGACATTGTTTACGGTAAAACCTTGCTCTATCAAGCCTTTGATTACACCTGTGTTCACTGGGTTCATCTCTTCAAATTTAATGTTATTTTTTTCAGAAAGCAACATTAAAACACTAAAAGAGCTATCTTTTGAGATAACAGAGAGTGCTTTTTCGGCAGCTTTTGGATAGACGCACCCGCTAATTTGCGCCACAAAAGTGCTGCCAACCTCTTCCGCACTTAGAATTTTTAGATCTTCTATAAAACCTTGAACATCATTTGTAATAACCTCATCAAGGAGCGCAAAGTTTTCGGTTACGCTCTTTACGCTTGTTTGCGTGCCAAGAGCCTTATCGATAGCATCCCATTTGGCACGACTTATAGCCTCTCTTTTTGCTGCGGCTTTATCATTTCCTATGATATCAGCCTCTCCGGTGCCTTTTGTATTTATGCACTGGGGAGCCGAAAAAGAGAATGAATAAAAAAGAGCAATAAAAAGCGCTATTTTAAGAAAAATCATCTTGTCCTATCTTTTTACAGGTTTTCTTTCTACAAGCTGCATTAATTTTAGTGTTTCTACACTGCCTTCTGCTGTCGTCCAAGTTTTGTCTTTTTGAATTTGATCTGTTGCTTTTAGCGTAACCGGCATTTTTGTCATATCGCATGATTTTTTACCGCTCATTGGATCTTCTGACTCTTCAAATCCGTATACAAAAAACTCTTGAGCTTCTTTTACGCCATAGTTTTCGCCAACGCTCACAAGTGCGATTCTGTTTTTGTCTTTTGATTTAAGTTGAGTGATATAGCCTTTTACTTTAAAGTATTTTGAAAGTTCGGCATCAGCCTCTTTTAGTGCTTCAGCAGAAGCTGCTTTTAATCCGCCTACTAATTGGTCAAATGACGCATTTGGGAAGTCGCCTATACTTGTTTTTCCTGTTACATTTTTTCCAAATAGCATTTCACCGGTTTCAACATCTATAATTTTTACATTAAGTTCAGTTTCGACAGTCATACCGCTTAAAGCTATGTTGCTAGCTATTACGGCAAGATTTCCAAGCGTATTAAGCGTATTTAGAGTTTTATTTCCTGTATCGCCGCTATTTGATGTCTCCATTTTTGCAACATATTTTTGTTTTACATTGTTTATAGCGCCTGTTACTAAGTATTTAACGCCTGCTAATTTTCCTAGCTCTACAAGAGTTTCCTCGTTTGCCATACCTGATTGTTGGAATTTTTGCTCTTGCATGATTTTTGCCATATCGGCTCTTGAATAAAGTTTCGCTCCGCCTAGTTCCATGATTTGCGCTTCAACCGCACTTGCTACGCTTTCAGCCACTTTTGCATCTGCGCTTCTTTTTGCTGTTTCTGAGTTTGAAACCGTTTTGCTAACGCTATCTGTTTGTGATTTGCTCGCACTCACTACACCAAGATCTACACCCACGGTTCCAGTAACAGAAGTTCCAGTTGTTGTCGATTCGCCTTGAGTGCTTGTGATTTCAGCTTTACCAAAAGTAGTGTTGTTTGTAAATTCAACAACGGCAACCTTTGGGATAGCGTTTTCATAAGATGCTCTACAAACATCAGGGATTTCCAATTTTGCCTTATCGGCTGGAGTTGCCTCGTATCCTGAAACATCTAGTTTGTTTCCGCCGCATCCTGTTAGAAGAAGTGTCGCCGCTACCGCACTTAAAAGCCCATATCTTAATTTCATCCTTAACTCCTTAAAATAATAAATCTGAATTATTCTATCTGTTTTTTCTTAAATAGCACATTATCTTTTTGCTGGTAGAATTAGCAAGTTACATCAAAGGAACAAAATGCTTAGGCACCTTACCGATACTAGGGATTTTTCAAAAGAAGAGATAAAAGAGATTCTCTTAAAAGCTTCACAATTTCTAAACGGAGATTATACAGATACATTAAAAAAGAAGCTTGTTATAAATATTTTTTTTGAAAACTCGACAAGAACAAGAAGTAGTTTTGAAGTCGCCGCCAAAAGACTAGGTGCTGAAGTGGTAAATCTAGATGTTGCTACAAGTTCAAGCACAAAAGGTGAAACACTAAGCGATACAGCTACAAATCTTGACGCCATGGGACCGTCCGCTATTGTGATAAGGCACAGCAATCCAGGGGTGCCAAAAATACTTTCAAGATATGTCAAATCATCAATAGTAAACGGTGGAGACGGAGCTTATGCACATCCGACGCAGGCATTGCTTGACCTTTTTACATTAAACAAAGCACTAGGAAGTGTTGAGGGGAAAAATATCACGATTGTCGGTGACATAAAAAACTCTCGTGTCGCAAACAGCAATATAGAGCTATTGCAAAGATTTAATGCAAATGTTACCTTGGTTGCCCCTGTTCATTTTATGCCAAGTTATTCAAATGTTAGAAAACTATACAAACTAGAAGATGCCATAAAAGATACAGATGCGATAATTTCCCTTAGAACACAAACGGAAAGACATCAATATCCGATTTATGCAAGTTTAAAAGATTATGCACTTGATTACAAAATAACCAAAAAATTAATAGGCGATAAAAAGATTTTTCTTCTTCATCCAGGACCCGTGCATAGAAATATAGATATAGATGATGATATGTTAGAAGATGAGAGAACGCTTGTTTTAAAACAAGTAGAAAACGGCGTGGCAGTTAGAATGGCTGTCTTGGAAAAACTTATCTTGGATAGATGAAAGAGTATATAAATAAACTAGGGAGCGAGAAAAGACCCTTTTTTTTTATTATAAGCTATGATATGAGCGAGTCTATCGTAGTGCCGTTTGATGAGCTTGATGATAGTATAAAGTTTGAAATGGATGGTTTTGGCATATCCGAAAAACGCCAAAAAACTGACCAAAAAACTTTTATTTTTGAAAAATTTCCGCAAGATTTTGAGATTTACAGCAATAAATTTAATCTTTTGCAAAACGAGATAAGAGCGGGTAATACATATCTTGCCAATCTCACGATGCCGACACCAATCAGTTCAAACCTCTCTCTTTTGGATATTTATGAGCAATCAAAAGCAAAATTCAAGCTCTATTTCAAAGATATTTTTGTAGTTTTTTCTCCGGAGAGGTTTATAAAAATCAAAGACAATATCATAGAGACTTTTCCAATGAAAGGGACGATTGACGCCTCTGTAAAAAATGCAAAAGAAAAAATACTAAACAACCAAAAAGAACTGGCAGAACATACGATGGTTGTTGATCTTTTGAGAAACGATCTGTCAATTATTGCAAAGAAGGTTAAAGTTGAAAGGTTTAGATATATAGATGAGGTAAAAACCGCTCAAAAAACACTTTTGCAAGTAAGTTCGCACATAAAAGGAGAGCTTGAAGATAATTGGAGTGAACATATCGGCACTATTTTATTTTCACTTTTGCCTGCCGGCTCCATAACGGGTGCTCCAAAAAAAAAGAGTGTGGAAATACTAAAAAAAATAGAAAATTACGACAGAGGTTTTTTTAGCGGGGTTTTTGGTTATTTTGACGGAAAAGAGCTAGACTGCGCGGTTATGATAAGATTTATAGAGAAAAAAGATAATAAGCTTATATTCAAAAGCGGCGGGGGAATCACTGCCGATAGTGACGCAAGACAGGAATATAATGAGCTAATAGAGAAAGTTTATGTGCCAATTTATTGAAACCATTCTTATAAAAAACGGGATTGCAAAAAACCTCTTTCGCCATCAAAAAAGAGTAAATATTACGACAAAAAAGCACTTTAATTCCATGCTTATAGATTTAAAAAAAGAGACTTTAAAAGCGCCAAAAATAGGCATATATAGATGTAGAGTTACCTACTCAAAAAAGGTCGAAAAAGTCGAGTTCTCACCTTATGTGCTGACAAAAAAAGCTAAAATAAAAGCCATTGTTACCGATTTGGATTATAATTTTAAAAAAAACAACAGAAAAGAGATAGAAGAAGCCCTCAAAAGCGCAAAAGAAGAGGGTTTTGACGAGGTTCTTTTTGTAAAAAACGGTTTTGTAGCCGATACAAGTATTGCCAATATAGCTTTTTTTAACGGTAAAGAGTGGTTTACGCCTATTTTTCCTATTTTAAAAGGAACAATGAGAGAGAGGCTTGTTGATGCTCATTTTCTTAAAAAAGCCGTTATTAAAAAAGAGGATGTTGCAAAATTCTCTCTTTTTGCGCTTTTTAACTCATTGAGCGGTTTTTATATAGCAGGCAGCACTAGGAATATAACTTTAGGAGATAACGGTGGTAATTAAGGATTTGCTAAATCAAGCGGAGTTTTCAGAGCTTTTATCGGAACACTGTATGGATGTCTTGATT
>JAUPLZ010000186.1 GCA_030836705.1 Campylobacterota bacterium | reverse complement strand
TATTACAACTCTAAAAACCTTCCACTCTATTCCATTGTAGATGTCAATAGAAATATATTTAAAATAGTTTAAATCAAAACAAAAGTGAAAAACAACCATCATGATGATTGCCACACCTCTTAAAAAGTCGGCTTCAAAAATCCTATTTTTATTCATGCTTGCTAAGAGCAACTAAAACACCTTCTATTAATTTATCGATATCCCCGTCAAGAATCTTATCCACTTGAGAAAAAGCCTCATTGCTTCTTGTGTCTTTTACCTGTTGATACGGTGCTAGAACATAAGAGCGGATCTGATGCCCCCACCCTATTTCGCTTTTTTCAATACCGGCTTCAAAAGCTCTTTGTTTTTCCAATTCAAGCTCATAGAGACGAGATTTTAGCATTTTCATAGCGCTTGCTTTATTTTTGTGCTGACTTCTGTCGTTTTGGCACTGCACGACTATGTTTGTGGGAATATGCGTGATTCTTATTGCGCTTTCTGTTTTATTGACATGCTGTCCGCCTGCACCGCTTGCTCTATATGTATCAATTCTTAAATCTTTTTCATCTATTTCTATCTCTATATCATCATCAATTTCAGGTGAAACCAATACGGAAGTAAAAGAGGTATGTCTTTTTGCATTCGCATCAAAAGGAGAAATTCGCACAAGTCTATGTATGCCGTTTTCGGCTTTTAAATAACCGTAGGCATTCTCGCCTTTTATAAGAATAGTGGCGTCTTTTATTCCTGCTTCGTCGCCGTCTTGATAATCAAGTATTTCAGTCTTAAAACCCTTTCTCTCTGCCCATCTTAAATACATTCTATAAAGTATGCTAGCCCAGTCTTGCGATTCCGTACCGCCAGCACCCGGATGAATAGAAACTATTGCGTTATTGGCATCCATTTCTCCGCTTAGCATAACCTCTATTTCAAGCTCGCTTGTCTTTTTTTCTAACTCCCCTGCTTCTTGAAAAATAATATTTATGGCATCTTCGTCTTCTTCATCTTTTGCCATCTCAAAAAGCTCTTGCGCATCAGTCAAAGCCGCAAAAGTTTTTTGATATTTATTATAAATATTTGTTAATTTTGTCTTCTCTTTTTGTATAGCAGCAGCATTTGCCGGATCGCTCCAAAATTCCGGATTCTGCTCCGTTTCTTTTATCTCATCTAGTCTTTTTTTAATTTTCTCAGGTTTTATGATATTTTTTGTATTTTCGACTTGCTGTGAAAGTTTTTTTAAAAGCTCGGAATATTCGTAATTATCCAACTATTTATCCTTAATTTTGTACAATGCTAGGGACATATTATACTCAATAGAGGCTTTATTTGAACATTATAAGAAATATCGAAGAATTTCGCAAAGAGAGAGAAAAAACAAACAAAAAAGTAGGTTTTGTGCCGACTATGGGAGCTTTGCACGAAGGTCACCTCTCTTTGATTAAAAAAGCAAAAGAGGAAAATGATTTTGTAATCGTCTCTATCTTTGTAAACCCTGCGCAGTTTTTAAAAAATGAAGATTTTTCAAAATATCCAAAAAAAGAAGCGGCAGATATAGAGATATGCCGACTTGCGGGCGTTGATATTCTTTTTTTGCCTGATGCAGATAAAATCTATCAAAAAGACGAACCAAAGGTTGTGGCGCCAAATATTAGGGGTTTTGTGCTTGAGGGTTTTCATAGGCCTGGACATTTTGACGGGGTTTTGACTGTCGTTTTAAAGCTTCTTAATCTAGCAAAAGCAAATAATGCATATTTTGGTAAAAAAGACGCCCAGCAGCTCATACTAATAACCCAAATGGTAAAAAACTTTTTTATAGACACCAATATAATTCCTTGTGATACGGTTAGAGAAAAAAGCGGGCTAGCTCTTAGTAGCAGAAATGTTTATTTAAGCCAAGACGATAAAATAAAAGCACTCTCTCTTTCAAAGAGCCTCTACAAAGCCGTAAGCATGATTCAAGCCGGAGATTTAAACTCAAAAAACATTATCAAAGAGATGGAAAAGATTTTGTGCGAAGTTGAGGTTGATTATGTGGCTATAACGGATAGAGAATTAAATGATATTGAAAAAATAGAACTAAAAAACACGGTGATTCTTGTAGCGGCAAAAGTAGGAACTACTAGACTAATCGACAATATGTGGATATAAGGACAAAAATGGCAAAAAAATTACATGTTATATCGCTAGGATGTACAAAAAATCTCGTTGATACAGAGGTTATGTTAGGCAGACTGCAAAAATACAAAATGACGGACAACCCGCAAGAAGCAGATGTTTTGATAGTAAATACATGCGGTTTTATAGATGCCGCAAAAGAAGAGAGCATAAACACGATTCTTGATTTAAACGAAGCAAGAAAAAAGAACTCTATTCTCGTAATGGCAGGGTGTTTGAGCGAACGATATAAAGAAGAGATGAAAAAAGAGATCCCAGAGATAGATATCTTCACCGGTGTTGGCGATTATGCTCAAATAGACAAACTAATAGAAGAAAAAAACTCACATTTTGCAAGCGATGTATTTTTGATAGACCAAGAAGAGAGGGTTATAACAGGTTCAAACTATCACGCATACATAAAACTTAGCGAAGGTTGTAACCAAACTTGCAGCTTTTGCGCCATACCGAGTTTCAAAGGCAAACTCCACTCAAGAACGCTAGAAAGCGTAGAAAAAGAGATAGGCATTCTTGTAAAAAAAGGATATTTTGACTTTACATTTATCTCACAAGATAGCAGCTCATACCTAAGAGACCAAAACATAGATGACGGACTAGTGAAGCTTATAAAAAAAGTAGAAACTATTTCGGGCGTCAAGAGCGCTAGAATCCTATATCTATACCCATCAACCACGACAACAAGCCTCATAGAAGCGATAGCAAACTCATCTGTTTTTCACAACTACTTTGATATTCCGTTGCAACACATTAGCGACTCAATGCTAAAAAGAATGAAAAGAGGTTTTGGAAAAGAAAAAACGCTAGAGCTTGTAAATAAAATATTTTCCATAAAAGACGCATTTGTGCGAACCTCTTTTATCGTCGGACATCCGGGAGAAAGTGATACCGAATACGAAGAACTAAAAGAGCATATTATAAACACTCCTTATGATATGATAAATATTTTTGAATACAGTAAAGAAGAAGGAACGCTATCTTTTGACATGGAAGATGCCGTGCCAAAAAACATCATAAGAAAACGAATAAAAGAGCTAAAAAAAATAATAGACAAAAAACTACACGAGAAGCTAAACACTTACATAGGCAAGCCAATGGATTTAGTGCTAAACGGCGTAAGTAGCGAGCACGAGCTTTTGTATAGCGCAAAAAACATAGCTTGGGCACCTGAAATTGACCCAGAGATTCTTATAAACGATACCGACTTAAATGATTTAGAAGCGGGTAAACTCTATCACGCACACATCACCGCAGCCACCCCGACACAATTAATCGCAGCGATAATCCAGTCAGAAAACACTTAAGCGCTGTTTTTTACTATATATTTCCACCACTGTTTGAGTTTTTTTAAAACAAAAAAACCAAGCAGTGCTAAAAACAGGTAGTAAAGTATGTCAATCCATGAAAATTCGCTTTGCGGTTTTTTGTAGGCATACTTTTCAAGACTAGTATCTTTTTGTTTTTTTGGATCTTCTTTTAAGACATCATCTACTACAACAATCGGTGCAATTTCATTTTGCGATTGTTTTTCAGAGGGCGTGACGACTACTTTTTGCGAGCCGTCTTTAATAAAAAATATATAAACTCCTAGAGCAAAAAAACCCAAAAGAGCTATGGCAAACATTACTGCTGATAAAATACTAAAAATTTTTTTCATCTCATCTCTTGCAAAAATTAATTATCTCGTATAATACCATCGTCATTTACAGAGCTGGATAAACATTGCACTACTATTTACTTTTAAAAAACAACAAAAATCTTCGCACGCTTTGGCTTATGAACATCATGAGCGGTTTTGGCTCATGGTTTACCGTCGTAGCGGTTTATACACTTTTGCTAAAGTTCAACGCCCCTGCACTTATCATAGCCCTAGCGGCAGCATTTCACTGGCTCCCAGGGGCACTGCAAGCTCCAATCTCTGGAACAATCATAGATAGAAGCGATACAAAAAAACTAATGTTTATGCTTCTTTTTATTGAGATGAGCGCTACGATTTGTATGATTTATATTGATTCAGCCGAGCTTATTTGGCTTCTTTTGGCGCTTGTTTTTATAAAAATGTCTAGTGCGAGCTTCTTTTTTACGGCGGAAATGGCACTTATTCCTTCGCTTGTATCAAAAGATGAGCTTAGAATCGCAAACGATATCAACTCCATCACATGGTCGGTGACTTTTGTTTTAGGCATGGCGCTTGGCGGGCTTTTTGTAGAGTACGCCGGAGTAAAAAATGCTTTTTTACTTGACGCTTTTGCTTTTTTGGTTGCCATTTCGCTTCTTACTAGGTTGAACATTCCAAAATTTGTAAAAAACCACACTGAGAGCTTTGTTCATTTTGTAAAGGAAGGGTATAGGTATCTTAAAGAACATCCATTTTTGATTCATCTTATACTTTTACATGCGACTGTTGGCTTTACGGCGTTTGATGCACTTGTGACTCTGCTTGCGAAAACATATTATATCGACACAATTTCAGAGCCTTTGGCTATTGGATTTACAAATGCTATTAGGGCATTGGGGCTTGCTTTGGGACCTTTTCTTTTTTTTAAATTCAAAAACCAAAAAGAGCTTCTTGGCAAGCTACTCCTAGCACAAGGGATAGCAATAATAATCTGGTCTTTTTTACAGCCAAACTATTACACGGGGCTTGTCGGAACATTTTTAACCGGACTTTTTACGACATCTATTTGGTCTATCACCTACAGTTTAATCCAATCAAGCGTGGAAAAAAGATTTTATGGAAGAGTGGTGGCATACAATGATATGTTTTTTCTTATGACAAACGCTTTTGTTTCGATGCTTATCGGCATTTTGGCGAATTTTGGCTTGAAGCTTGAGTACATTACCGTGATTTTGGGAGTCCTTTTTCTTTTAAGCGCT
>JAUPLZ010000185.1 GCA_030836705.1 Campylobacterota bacterium | reverse complement strand
TTTACAAAAGAGCAGAAAATTGAACTTTTTAAATCACTTTTTATAGGTAGAAGTGATGTGTTTGCTAAATATTGGGTTAGCCGTGATGGACTAAAAAAAGGATACTCTCCAGCAACTTACACTTTTAAGGGAAGTGATTATATCTCTGTATCAAATGAGATTATTCAACAACATCTCGAAGGTAAAATTAGACTTGGCACTTATGTTGTAGTAAATCAGACTATGGCAAAGTTTTTAGTGATAGATTTAGATAAAGCAAGTTTTACAGAAGATGCAAGGGCAATCAAACAAATCTCATCATCACTTGGACTAAAGCCACTTTTTGAGCTTTCAAAATCTGGTAACGGTATCCATATTTGGTATTTCTTTGAACTGCCAATTAAAGCAAAAGATGTAAGAAAACTAGGCGATATCATTATCACAAAAGCGATGGATGCAAGCAGTGGCATTGATATGACAAGCTATGACAGGATGTTTCCAAATCAAGATTTTGTCTCTCCTGATGCGCTGGGTAATTTAGTGGCACTTCCACTGCATTATGGTTCAAGAAGTGAAAATAAAACAGTTTTTATTGATATCAACACGATGCAGCCGTTTGCTAGTCAATGGGAAGTGTTACAAAATATCTTAAAAATATCCATCTATCAAGTAGCAGCAATTCTAAGGGAGCATTTGCTAAATTCAAACAGTGATGAAAATCTTATGCCATGGGAAATAAAACAAGATAAGCCACTTGTATTTCCAAAAAATACAAAAGCTGTATTGTACGATGCTTTATATATCGAAAAACAAAACCTCTCTAAAGGAGTACTCAACAAACTCCAAAGACTTGCAAGCTTTTCAAATCCAGAGTTTTTTGTGCTTCAGAATCTTAGAAAGTCAACTTTTAACACTCCAAGAATAATTACATCATTTGATATCAATGAAAGGTATATTATCGTTCCAAGAGGGCTTACAAGCAAACTTATAAGCCTTTTCAATTCTCACAAAGCAAAGCTTTTTATTGAAGATAAACGATTTGTAAAATCTATAGATAAACTCAATTTTACTCTAACTCTAAAGAATGAGCAACAAATAGCCCTTGATAAAATTCTAAATCAAGACTATTCAGTTTTAATAGCACCTCCAGGATTTGGAAAAACGGCAGTCGCAGCCGCAGTTCTTGAAAAAAGAAGCGTAAACACACTTATCTTGGTCAACAAAAGCAATCTCCTTGAACAGTGGGTTGAGAGACTTTGTGAGTATTTTGATATTGATGCTAAAACCATAGGAAAACTTGGTAACGGAAAGAAAAAATTAACTTCAAACTTAGACATCGCAACTTTACAGTCACTAAAAAATAGAGCGGAGCTTATAGAAGAATACTCACAAATCATCATTGATGAAGTGCATCATATCCCAGCCATTTCTTTTGAGATACCTCTTAGGAAATTTAAAGGCAAATATGTTTTAGGACTAAGTGCAACACCTGCAAGACAAGATGGAATGCATCCTATAATGTTTATGCAGTGTGGTGAAATCGCTTATGAATCAAAAAAAGAGATTAGAAAAATACACACTTTAAAAACTGTTAATTCTTCATTTGAAGCATTAAGTGATGATTTTGCACTTATGCTTAATGAGATAGTAGAAGATTTTGATAGGAACAATCTCATCATTTCAGAGATAGAGAAACTAAAAGATAGAAATATCTTGGTGCTTAGTGAGAGAATCGAGCATTTAAATATTTTATATCATCTGCTTGATGCAAAGGGATTGAAATCTACCCTTGTACATGGCGGACTGAAATCAAAAATGAAAAAAGAGTTTTTAAAAGAAGCGAATAATGCATCAATCATCTTATCAACAAGTTCTTTTATCGGTGAAGGAATCGATTTTTCGCATCTTGATGCTATTGTTCTTACTATGCCAGTATCATATTGGGGAAGAATAGTTCAGTATCTTGGACGTATCGGAAGAGATGGACAAGAGTGTATAGCGGTTGATTTTTTCGATGAGAACACACCTATGCTAAGATCAAGTTTTCACAAACGGCAAAGAGGGTATAACAAAATGGGATATGTGCCGATAGATGAGAAGGGATTATTTTAGCAATGCACTATACCCATTTAATACCTAAACATTAGGCTGATATCACGAAAATGCAGCAAGACTTAAAAGCTCACTCTCATCCACTCCTTTTGCAACAACAGAACTAGAGTTTTTGCGGATATAATATTTGTATTCACTTCCTTTGCCCAAAGTTGTTTTTGCTTTATATGGTCGTGTCATGCCACCCGGCACCCAAATGACAAGAATAATTTTAGTATCAATTTCTACTGGAAATAAGATAGGATGATAGCTTGGCATAATAGCATTGTGTCCAAGACTCAAAAGCTCTTTTTGTATCTCATCAATTGTAGAAGTGTTCACACCATGAGGAGGCAAAACTGGCTGACCGTTTCGCTCTTCAATTCCTACAATAATATAACCACCGCCAAGATTGTGAAAATCATTTGCAAAGGCACAAATAGAATGAAGTATATCTTCAGGATTCCACCCTCTTTTAAATTCTAATCTTTCCCACTCTACCGTGGTACCTTTTAGCAAGTCGTTTATATTTGTCTTGTTTCTTCTTTTTCTTTCATTTTTTATCCTTAAAAATCATCTGCAAGTGGCCACTTGTTGATAAAATTATATGCAACCACCCTCATTTAATGAGGTGTTAAAACAACATATTTTTTATAAATTCAACATCTGTTTTTATATATATTTTGTAGTAAAATACAGAGCTTATTTTTAATCTAATGTATATATTAGTACGCATACATCCAGAATAGTAAATAATAATTTTTCTAGCTATTTTAATTTCAAGGGATTTTTAATGAATATTTTTGAAAAAATGTATAAATCAAAAAAAGAACAAGATTGTGAACTATTTTTTATGACTGATATTCCAAAAATATATGACCAATATCTCACAAAAGACATTGATAAGTTTGTAGAATTTTTAAGAAAAAAAGATAATTTTTTATATTTTATAATGAGTATGCTTTGCAGGAGTAGCCAGTTTTATAACTGGGAATTTATAAAACATACCCTAGTAAATCCATATTTTGCTGGAGAACTTAGTGAGCAAGATGTGTATAAAATTGATAAAGAGATGTTTTATGATATTTTATTAAAGTATTATAAGCATGAGGCAAAAGATAGTGATTTATATTATACTTTTTATGGTCAAGAACTTCCAGTGAGTATGTTCCTAACTGATGAATTTCAATCTGAATATCTTGAAGAAATAAAAAAACATTATATTCTTCCCATTATAAATAAATTATATCCTTTGTCGGAAAAATTACGAGATACTAGTAAATTTAATGAAAATAAAATGATAAAAAATTTTTATTGCGATGTCACTAAAAATAGTTTTAACTCTGCGATTATAAACTTTAAGTCTTATATTTTGCCTAAATGTCTTGAAATATTTGAACCATGCCTTCATAAAGACTTTGTACTTTTTTCAGAAAAAATCATAAGGGGTATTGAATATTTGAACAATCATCTCAGCGAAAAGATTTTTAATAATCAAAAATACTCAAGCGAAGGTGAAATAAAATGGATTCCAGTTCTAGAAAAATCTGAATTGAGATTTGATTATCCTATTGCTATGCTGCTTAAAAAATCATTAGAACAATACATCTTCGGATATGCTATTAAATATACCCTAGAAAACAACAATGACTCAAAAATTATTTTAGCAAAAAATTTTCATTTTATTTCAGAATTTTCATCAATATTTGATTTCATAAATGAAGTAGTGAACCTAAAAAAAAGTGAAATTAACTACTTGTTTTTAAAACTTTTAAATAGAAACTGCAATATGATAGACATGGAAATGACTTTTATCATAAATATTTTTCGACTATCAGATGATAGCAAGATGGTAACAAAACGAACATATAAACTACTTGAAAAAGACCTGCCATTCATTGAAAATGGAAGTTGCAATATTTTTCAATGGTAGGATTTCCCAAGTAAATTGAAAAACATAGATGTTGCACTTCTGGCTTGAATCGGCGATATTTATTCGGTTTTGCTATATCAACCCATCTTTTTGCATCCGCTCCTGCAATGCTATAAGTATATACGCATTCACAGTGCCGCCATGATAAGCCCTGATTTTCTCTTCCCATTCAATAGGTATATTTATAAGTTTCTTTTTTTTCTCAAAACCCTGTTTCTTAGTCTCTTGTTCGCTCATTGCTGCCGAGGACTTAACTTTTTCTATATTTTTTAAAAATGATGATTTTGCCATTTATTGCTCCATTATATATTTAAAGTATATGTTTTATGTATTCATACTATATCTAATTTTAACTTTATCTCTTCAAACAGTTCATCAAACTCTCTATCTGCTTTACTAAAGATACGATACTCTTTTACACTTTTGCCTGCACCTATTGAGTTTGAAATATCAACTCTTTGTCGTAACACGGATGTCATAAGCTCAAAGTGTTCAGATGA
>JAUPLZ010000184.1 GCA_030836705.1 Campylobacterota bacterium | reverse complement strand
GATAGAGATGATACATAGAGTAGCGTCTGGCAAAATCTGGACTAGTGAGATGCAGAGCTGAAGAGCCTGTAAAATAGACTTTGACACTCAAAAAATCATAAATTGATTTTAGCTCTTTCTCAAAGTTTGCAGCTTCATGCACTTCATCTATGCAGATTAGCTCACCGCCTCTTTTGCTAAATTCATCCACAAAATCAAATAAAGAGACTCCATAAAACATGGCATGGTCGCATGATATGTAGAGTTTGCTACTAAAAGGCAGTGGGGAAGATTGCAAAATCTGCATCAAAGTGGTCGTTTTGCCAATCCCTCGGCTCCCATAAACTGCCGTGATTTTCGCAGTCGAGTTTTGCAAATCATCGAAAATATATCGCTTGTAAGATGGTAGGTGTTGGTTTGCTTTTAGGGCATAGAGTCTTTTGGCGTTTTCAAGTAAGGTTTGCATAATTTTCTCTTGTTTGGTTTACTGCATTATACTAAATAATCTATTATAAGTATATTATGTAATACTAAATATCAATTAGCGCTTGTTTTTTAGCGGTACACTCCAAGTTTTTTCGAATCATTCTTTTTATATAGTCATATTTTGTCTACTTCAAGAATAATTACACCTCTATCAGTTGATAAAACACACACAATAAAATCTTTTTTTACATAGTATCTGTAAATAATTGTATTGTTATCTTCTTTTAGAGTAAATCTTTCTTTCGCATCAACAAATACTATAAATTGTAAAATATTTCTATCTATTCCGAGTTTTTTGGAAGCTATATCTTTTGCTGTTTCAATAGATTTTTCATTTTTTGAAAATCTATGATTATCATGTCTTGTTCCATCAATGTTCCAACTATATTCAATTTTGCCATTTTTTAAATGTATATGTTTTTTATGAGATTCATTTGGCCCATGCTGGGAATGAATTGTAATTTCCCAGCCTTTGTATCTTTCCGTTAGAGCATATAAAAACACTAAACTATCTTCTTCTGAAATTTTTCGCACTAGCAATTTTCTTAAGTCTTAACTCTTCTTCATCCTGTGCTCTTTGTATATGTTGCAACTTCTCAATATTTTTCTCTTCATCAGTTTTATATATTTCTACACTTTTTAATTTACATAAATTTTCTTTTTGTTTTTGTGTGCCATTTTTAGAATCAACAATTGCTGCAAGTAGATAAGTTCTCCTATTGTTATTTATTTCAAACTTATTTATGATATTTGCAGCTTTATCAGGTTTCACTAAAGACCATGTTGAATCAGTCCAATCATTTCTATCTAATCCTTTTCCCATAAAAATACAGCATTGTGTAGTATCAATATATCTATCATGCCATTCATCTTCTTGTTTAACTTCTTCCCAAATATAAACTATAATCTTATGTCCATATCTGACTTCATAATCCTTGATTATATTTTTCCAAGATTCTGTATATTCCCATTTTAAGATTGGTTTTCCAAGACTTTCTCTTTTTGATATTGCTTTTACGGAAGTATGTATTTCAATTTCGGCTGATTCTTTTATACCATGATGATTAGCTAAATTTTTACAAATAATTTCCATTGATTTTGTATATCGTGTATTATCCCCAGATAATGGCATAAAATTAAAATAAGGATCAATAACTTTAACAATTTCTGCATATGCCAACACTGGAGCAAGCATTTTTTCCATAAATTCAACTGTCTGTTTATCAATAACAGCACCTTCATTGGTGTATAAACTACTATCAATATTTTCGATAGTTTTAACAACGCTGTTATTTATGGATGCTGAGATAAAATCAAAAGCTCTTTTAAGATTTAAATCTTCTATATGCTTAATATATTCAATTTCGTTTAAATATTTTGTTTCATCGGGATAACTGACTATTCGATTGTTCTTATCCAACTCTTTTAGTAGGAACTCAAGGTCATATTTATCATCATCGTCATAAGCATAAATAAGATTTTCGACATCTTTTCTCCATGAAGATGTGGTTGCTACAATGATGCCACTGGTTATTAAATTTTCCAAAATCGCAAAAAGTTTTCTGTATCTTTTTTTATCTGCAAAAATAAACTTATTATCAAAAGAGTGAGGTGTAAAAGTAACTTCTTTCAAAATTGAACCAGACATTAAGAAAACCTCTCTTTGAATCCTTCTTCAAAAAATCCATTTGGCCATCGATCTTTTAGCCTACCTTTTTCACTTAATCTCAATTCTTGAATATAAGTTTGCTCTCCATCATTATCCACATAAAGCAAACACACATCATCAGGTGTTAATCTCAAAGACTCATCTTCAAGTGTACCGTCTGCTGTTTGTCTTAGTCTTTTCATTACTCTCAAAAGCATATGTTCGCTATGAGATTCCATCATAAATTCATTGTTGTTTTCGTTATGACTTCTGATAAACTCATCCATAAGTTCCATTTGCACAGCAGGGTGCAAATGAAGCTCTGGTTGCTCAAGATAGATTTTTGTACTCTGTGACCCCATGGTTGAAATAAGAATAGGCAACATTTGGGATATTCCAAGCCCCATATCTCTAGGAGTTACTTCGGTTTGTTTTTGGGTATCTAAAAATACTAAATTTTTATGATTATCTTCTTCATAGACTTTAACGAGGTAAGTACTTTTAAGTTTTTGCTCATTTGAAAGCCAAATATTTAATCTATCTTGCATCTCTTTAGATTGGATAAGTTTATCCCACATTTGTTGTGATGAACTAGACTCATCTTGTGAGGATATTTTGCTTTTTTCTGACAAGAATTTATTAATAGCATCATAAAAACCTTGGGAAGCAAAAACTATTTTCCAAAATGAAGGTCTTAAAAATAAAAATGGTTTTTTATTGAAAATTGATTCAATGTTGTCAAAATCAATCAGTTTAGCTTGTGCTTTT
>JAUPLZ010000183.1 GCA_030836705.1 Campylobacterota bacterium | reverse complement strand
CTGGGTAATCGCCGACTATATAGCTTCACTTTCCGATAGACACGCCATGGAGCTTTATAAAGAGCTCTATTTTGCAAAATAGTCATGAGAAAAACATGCTTTTATCGAGAAGAAGATGAATTTTTCAAAGGTTTATAATTTTAAAAGCCCAATTCATTATGTGGTTTTTAGCGATAAATTTTTAGCAGCAGTCGATAACGACACAAATATAATATTTTATGACAAACAAAGCGATAAGTTAGCTCTAAAACAAAGCTTTCAGGATCCAGTTCCTCACCCTCATGTTAAATCTACAAGTTCAAATATCAGCGGCAATTTGCTTTGCTTGTATCTACAAAAAGCAAAAGCAAGTGTTTTGCTTTTTTATAAGCCGGAAGAAAAAAAATTTGTTTTAGCAAAAAAATTAGAGTGGAATACAAGCAGGGTTGAGTGTGTGGCTTTTGATGAGCAAAATAAGCTTTTTGCCACAGGCGCAGAAGACGGCAAAGTGCATATTTATAGTTCAAAAAACGGAAAATTGTACGAGTCATTACCAAAAAAATCAGACTATATTGCTTCTTTGGCATTTAATAAAAACGGGAATCTTCTTGCTTATACGAGCTATGATAAGAGTTTGTGCGTATATGATATTCATAGAAATAAAATGCTCTACAAGGGGAGTGCTAGACAAACTTCCGTCATTATGAAAAACATATTTTTAAATAACGCAAATAAAATTGTTTTAGCTTCAAGAGACGGCAAGGTTGTGCTATATGATTTTTTTAAAAAAATAATTATAAAAAACATTCTTGTTTGTTCATCATGGGCTACTTCGCTCTTTGTTAGCGAAAAGGATGATTTTTTGGTAGTGGCGGACAAGAGCGGACAAATTTATCTTTGTGATTTAGCAGATGAGGCGGGCAAAAGTTTCATTATATACAAAAGCGCTTATGCAGTTTTGGATATTAAAATGTTTAATGAAGCCGTCTATTTTGTTTTTGAAAACGGTGAAGTAAAGGCGCTAGATCTTAAAAAAGAGTATGATGATTTTAAAATCGCCTATGAAAATAAAGATTTCGCTCTTTGCTATAAGATGATGGAAGAAAATAAATTTTTGTTTTTTTCTGATATTAGGAAAAAAATAGATGATTCCTTTTCTGATATTTTAAGAGAAGCTATAAAAAAAATATCTCGCAATGAAGAAAATGAAGCCAAGAAGATGTTAGCGCCCTTTGCAAGCGATGAGAGGTTTAATCCAAAAATACAAAGAAACCTAAAATTAGCAAAAAAAATATTTGAGTTTACGGACAGTGTAGAAAAAGATGATTTTGTAAAAGCGTATAGACTGGCGGCTTCGGATGAGGTTTATAAAGAGTTTCCGGCTTATTTAGAGCTTGAGAAAAAATTTATAACTATCTTTGACAATGCTTCCGATTTGCTTGTCAAAAATCCACCGGAAGTAATAAAAGCAAAGAAACTTTTAAATATTTTTATGGCTATTCCTCAAAAACGAAATTTAATCAACAATCTTTTTGCGCAGCCGATAATCTACAAAAAGCTACAGTTTTTATACGAAAAAAAAGAGTACAAAGCTTTAGAAGAGCTTGTAGAAAAGCATGCAATTGCAAAAGACTCTCCGTTTTATAAAGAGTTTTTGGATTTTAAATCAAATTTGGAGTTTTTTCTTGAGCTTCATATGGATATGCAAGAGTTTGACGAGGCGCTTGAGTGTGCATTAATGATTGAAAAGTATTTTCCGGATATATACAAAAAGACAAAAACACAAATAGATAAGCTAAAAATTACTATATCTTTTATACAATCGGTTCAAAATAATAGCTTTTTTGTTGCTATTGGTTATGTATCTAGAAATGAATTTTTAATAGAGCTTCCGGAATATAAAAAACTTGATAAGTTTCTTGATAAAAAGTTTGATTTGGCTACTGATTTTGCAAGAAAGTTAGATTTTGAAGAGATGAACAAGATACTGTCCGTATTTGTAAAAAATAAAAACCTAAAAGATAGGGCGATTTATATCTATAAGCTTTTTTATATTGAACAGATACAAAAAAATATGGGCAAATTTAAAAACAATGAATGGGAAATAGTATTTAAAAACTATACAGACTGCTTTGGCGTTGATGATGAAATAGAGCAGTTGGCAAAAAACAGCAATGTCGAATCGGTTCTCGTTCAATTTAAAAAAGAGAGATATGAAGAGTTTTCTACAGAATGTATCAAGTCTTTTGTTTTCGAAAAACAGTAAAGAGTATTTATCAAAAATTGATGTTTTAAAAGCTATGCGATGCAAAAAGCTTTTTTGGTTGGAAAAAAATTCACCGATTCAAGAAGAGCCGACAACGACAGACATTTTGAAAAAGGCTACAAAAAACGAGGTAAAGATAAAAGCGAGAGAGCTTTTTGAAAATGGTTATTTAATAAAAAAAAGAACGCAAAAATCAGCCATAAAAGAGACAAAAAAAGCACTCAAAGAGAATAAAGAGGTAATTTTTGATGCGGTTTTTGAATATGAAGGCATTGTGACTAAAATTGATATTTTGGCAAAAGAGGATGTCGGTTATTCATTTTATGAGATAAAGAGCGGTTCGGGAATAAAAGATACATATTTTGACGAAGCCTCTTTAAACTACTATCTGCTTAGCAATAGCATATCGCTCAATAAAGTATTTATTATCTACATAAACAATAAATACATCCATCAAGAAGAGCTTGATATAAACGAACTTTTTATTAAAAAAAACATTACGCAGATTGCCAAAAGAAGATTAAGCGGTATTGTAGAGGCGCTATCCTCTTTAAAAGAGATAAAAGATATGCCAAAAACCAATATCGGCTCTTGGTGTAATGATTCTTATGAGTGTAAATATAAATTTTTGTGCTGGAAGAATATCCCGTCCCCTTCAATTTTTGATTTGCATAAACTACCCGGAAATAAAAAATTCGAGTTTTATAAAAACAATATAATAAAATTTGAAGATATTCCAAGCGATTTTGCTTTAAAAGATGAACAAAAAAGACAAATAGAGGCTGAACTAGAAGATAAGGATATTATTAAAAAAGAGGAAATAAAAAAATTTATCTCAAAAGCTAATTATCCTCTCTATTTTCTTGATTTTGAGACTTTTCAGCAGGCTATACCGAAGTTTAAAAATCTAAGACCCTACGAGCAGATCCCTTTTCAGTTTTCGCTGCATATATTAAAAACTCAAAATTCAGAACCGATACATATTGAATTTTTAGCCAGTGAAAAAAACGATCCAAGGGCGGAACTTGCAGAAAAATTAATAAAATCTATAGGCAAAGATGGCACGATAGTAGCATATAATCAGTCATTTGAAAAAAGTGTTATAAAAAGACTTGCCGAACAGTTTAGCGAATACGAGAGTGAGTTGACATCTCTTTTGGATAGATTTGTGGATTTAATGGAGCCTTTTGAAAAAGGTTCATACTACACAAAAAAAATGAAAGGGAGTCATTCTATTAAGTCGGTTTTGCCTGCTCTTGTTCCTGAACTCTCTTATAAGCTTTTGAATATTAAAGACGGCGGTGAAGCGATGAGTGAATATTCGCTGCTCTATTTTAAGAAAAACAGCAAAGATATAAAAAAAATAAAAACCTCACTACTTGAATATTGCAAGCTTGATACACTTGGTATGGTTAAAATATGGAAAAAATTGGAAGATTGCGTACAAAATAAGTAATAAAAAGTTACATTTCGTTATAAATAAGGAAAATATTTAAATATCAAGGGTATATTGATTAAAAAATAGGATACAATGCTACTCATGGGAACTCGATAACGACATTCGAGTATTTGAAGGTAATAAGTTTGCTTGAAAGAGCAGATGGTCATCGAACAGGTTCTTAAATTTTTTGCCGTATCAAAAAAATTGATCGGTGTAGTACAAAAGGGTATTTATGTCAAAAGTAATCACAGGTAGTGTTAAATGGTTTAACGAAGATAAAGGCTACGGCTTTATTCAACAAGAAAATGGTGGTGCGGATGTATTCGTACATTTTAGTGCTATCAACAGTACTGCAAGTCGCCGTACACTTTTTGAAGGTCAAAAGGTAACTTTCCAAGTTGGCGAAGG
>JAUPLZ010000182.1 GCA_030836705.1 Campylobacterota bacterium | reverse complement strand
TGCTGGTGACATACCCTGATTGAAAGCGATACCTAAGTAATAGTGAAGATTTTCACCGTAAATAGAACTTTTGCTGTTTTGAAGTAGCAGATTAACTTCACCTTTCTCAAACGGTTCAATACTCACCAAGTCTCTTTTGCCGGTTGTGGATAGCTTTAAATCAGATGTAATTTTTTGCATTATAGCGCCATCGTCATGCGCTCTTTCAAAAACTTGATTAAAAACACATAGGTATTTTGACTTTGAATTTTTGCTTAATATCTGCCCCGACCTCTTATCAATCAAAGCGTTAAGCCACTGCTTAATATCTAATTTGGTGATTTTACGGATGTCAAAATCACCAAAATCTACAAGAATACGTTTTAGTCTATATCTCGTGTTGTTGTAGTCGTGCATATTTTCACTATCGTGTAAAAAGATAGAAGCATATTGAGAAAATAGGGTGCTTTTATGCCTTTCGACGACCATCTCGTTTTTCTTTTTAGATATCCATGCAGGTAAATATTGAGTCTGCATATACTTCAAAGGTTTTTCAGTTTTCAGGACTTTAGTACTTCCTTCTTTTTTTTCAACATTGCCATTTTCAAAGAACAGCTGATATTTAATATACCAGTGTTTTCTATCGCTTCTATTTAAGATTGAAGCTTTTATATCTTTCACTTTTTTATCTCCTTTATTTGGAGATTTCATACCACTTGCAATTAACGACATAATTTTAACCTACTTTCTATCAAGTAAAGATTTTATTTCATCATCTATTTGATTCCCTCTAAGCCAATTATCTAAAGCTTCAATATCCCAAAGGATTGCTTTTTTAGTTTTTGAAGAATTTGGGGGTATGAAAAAATGTATTCCCTCTATAAATTCTGTTTTTTTTCTGTGTGCAAAAAAATCAGTGGATAGATCAAAAATCTCTGGTAAATTTTTTTCTTGTATATATTTTTTAGTATGTCTCATTTTGTATCTCCTATATCTCTATTCATAAAATCGGCATCTCAATCATTCCAAAAGCCTCATGAACATCTAAAACGCTCTTATGTGACTTATCGGAATATACTCTCATATCCTGTGAAGTATCTATTTCTTGGGTTCTCGGAGTTATCGGTACAATATCTACATTGCTTGCTCTCTCTTGAAACCTCTGTGAGTTATCTGAACTATTTTTATCCATTGTTGGATTTGTAAAAGTGTCTAAAAATGGACTTCTCGGAGTTGTCTGACTTCTCGGAGTACTTTTTTGCTTTTCATAAATGACTTCCACAGTTTTTGATTTTGTTGTAGCAGCAGTTGGTTCTATAAGTGAGTAAAGTTTTTGATTATTCCTCTCTCCCCTCTCAAAATTCCAGAGTTTGCCTTCATTGTTTTTAATGACTTTGGAGGCTTTTTCTTTATCGTATCCTAAATCGGTAAGGTTTTTATGTAGCTCACTCCACATAGGTTTCTGGCGTGATGATTCAAGATATCCAAGCGTCTCTTTGATCATCTCTTCATCCTCTTTGGTCTGCTTTGCTTCTTCCATGGCAACTTTATGAAGCCAGTGTTTGTCTGCATCATAGATAAATGCCATATCTTGTAGATCTCCGGTTCTCTTTTTTATGTTGTAAAAGATAAAAGTACCCTTGTCTTCATTTTTTTTAAGAATATACGCATTGCCCGTATCCTCTTCCCAAGCGCTACTTCCTGCGTACATCAGCTCACTAATATCTTTTTGCGGTTTGTTGGAGTGATGTAAGAAGATTACGGTTGCTCCATTGTTTCTTAAGGCTTTTAACACCTCCATTACTTTAGAGACATCCTTGTTTTTATCTCTATCACCTCCATCCATAAAGTTCTTGATAGAATCAAAGAAGACCACACAGTTAGTAAGATCCATATTTTTTAACTCTCGTATGGCTTTGTCGTAGGTTTTTTTGCTCTTTCCCTCAATAATGCGAAGTCTCTCTCCCCACTTTTGCTTCAAATCATGAATCTTTCTCTCTTTGAGTGTGCTTTTGCCATTATCACCATCAAGATAAAAGACATACTCGATGGTTCTATCAGTAAGCAGGATATTTGCAAGCGCCATAGCCGTCAGACTCTTGCCGCTTCCAGGGCGCGCTGCTATCATAGTGATTTCATTTTTCACTATAAAATGGTCATAAAGATAGACAAACTTGAGATTTTCAATCTCATTGGTATCCATATCTATTTTATCCCAAAAGGTTTTACTATCGGATGGTTTTTTAAGCCTGCGCTCACCTCCAATCTCCAAAAGAGTCTCTTTGAGCTCTTGAAGCTTTGTGATGGCTTCTATATCGCCCTGTGCTATCTTGTAACCCAAGATGCTCATTTCTCTATTGATAGCGTCTGTGCGAAGCTCTTTGATGTATTCAAAAAGATGAAGAGATGTTAAGGGATTGGCACTCAGTACCTCAAGCATAGCAGCCTCATCAAATCTCTTGGCTCTTTTGAGCTCGTTGGCAATAAACTCTTCATCTATGGGTTTTTCTTTAGAAACAAGTAAAACTATAGCACTGTAAATATCTTGATGCGCAGGAAGATAAAAATCATCTTTTTTTAGAAGAAGCCCTAGCTCATCAAATAAGCTAGGCTCAAAGATGATAGAGCTTAAAATGCTTTTTTCTATGTTTGTGTTATAATTTTGTTCGTTCATGATTATGCCTTTTGGAAGTTATTTTGGAAAATAAAGAAAAGAGTGAACTTATTGCAAAGATTGTAGATGCTTTGTATAAGAAACTTCTTATATTGACTGCAATAGGTGGCGGATTTGGTGCTTATGCAATTAATTTTTTGCAGAAGAACAGTAATTATGGATATGTATTTGCTATAGTATTTATGTTGGTATCTATAGCTATATTTGTGACTTATGTAAAATTGAATACTTACATAAGGGCTTTGGAGGATATAAAAAATGGATAACATAGGTGTTTTAGTAGTGCCAATTGGCTTTATGTTAGCTGCTGTAATTGGGTATTTAGCAGTTAAAAAGCACTGGAAAATAGCTGACATTATTTAATCCTCAAATATTAAAAAAAGCTGAAAATTGCCACTTTTAGCTTGTTCTTGACCCATTTGAGGGTTCTCATAGGGATTATAACCTATAATCTCATTTAAATTTAAGTTATATTTTTGACAAAGATATTCCAT
>JAUPLZ010000181.1 GCA_030836705.1 Campylobacterota bacterium | reverse complement strand
TAGGCGGGGTAGATTTTACAATAGACGGCTACAAAAATGAACTGAGTCAAATTATTTTAAATATCATAAACAACTCAAAAGAAGCTATTGAGCTTAGACAAAAAGAAGAGCCTTCATACATAGGAAAAATAACAATCAACTCTTCTTTGGCAGATGATAAAAAAATCATTACAATCGATGATAACGGTAGAGGCGTAAAAGAGGAGATATTAAATAGAATTTTTGAGCCTTACTTCACAACCAAGTTTCAAAACCAAGGCGTCGGAATGGGGCTTTTTGTCTGCAAAATGATAATCGAAAAACGGCATAACGGAAAAATATATGCGCAGAATATCGACGGCGGACTTAGAATATATATTGAAATAAAAGATAATTTATCTGCTATATAGATATAATGCTGCTTTAAAAATGTATCTCAACAGGAGAGAAAATGAAAAAATATGTTGTTTTTGCACTTTTTGCACTAGTTGCTTTATTTGCAAATGAAAGCGTAGATGATAGCTCATCTAAAGGTGCAGCCGATGTTAATTATGAACTTTGCGACTCTCAACAAGAAAAATGCATAAGCAAATGCGATGAACAAGAAGAGGGTGCAAGCGAATGCTATGAGAAGTGTGATAAGCAATACGACAAATGTCTTAACCCATCATAATAATAAAGTCTAAAATATGGGTTTTGCCCATATTTTTATTTCAGAATCTACATTTTCTGCATGGATTATCTCTTCTTTAATTTTAGAATCAAATTTTTTACCGTTTTTTAAATTTGGCGAAACCAAAGCGAGATGCCAATGTATTTTGTCTTTTACGGCATCAAACATCTCACTGCCGCCTTCTATCATAATAAACTTATAACTTTCAAGCAGACTTAGATTATCTTTTATAAAAACTCTTCTTTTGGCTACACTAAAAAGCGGGATTGTATTATCAAAATCACTATTTTTTGAGTAGATTAAAACATCGGGGGCTTTGCCGTTTACTTTCCTTGCGTCAAGCGTCGGTCTATCGACCCTTACCGTATTGCCGCCCACTACAATCAAATCTATCTTATCTCTTAGGGCATGGACAAATTTAAGCATCTCTTCACTGCTTATATATCCGCCGTCTATGGTGCCGTTTAGCGTTTGAGCATGTTTAAAAAAAATAAAATTTTTACCGCTCCACAGCTTAAAAGGCTCCAGCAAAAGCTCACACTCTTTCTCTAAAATATTGGTTTTTATTTCTATATTGGCAGATTTTAAAATTTCCGCTCCGCCGGATGCCTCTTTGTTTATATCAAGTGCGCCAATTATAACTTTTTTTAAACCGAGAGAGCTTATTAAACCAGCACACGGCGGTGTTTTGCCATAATGCGCACAAGGCTCTAGCGTCACATACATAGCGCACTCTTTAAAAAGATTGTTGCTGTTTTTTATTAAAAACTCATGGATTTTTGAAGAATCGGTTAGATTTTGCAGCTCTTCTTTTAGCAATTTATCATCAGAAAGCCTCAAAAAGCCGCTTTTTAAAGCCTCGACTTCAGCGTGCGGAAACCCTGCTTTTTTATGAGCTTCTATGCTTATTATTTTGTTATTTTTATCCAAAAGCAAAGCCCCAACCGCAGGATTGGGATATGTCAAACCTTGATATTTCCAAGCCTCATTCAAGGCTAGTTGCATATAAAAACTGTCGTCAATTACCATTCAAAATAGGTTCTTGCTTTTTTAATAGCAGGATATTCAAACGACACTTCTTTACCATCCAAACTTAACGCAAACTCTTTTTCATTTGCTTTTATTAGTTTGCCGATAAATTTTTCATTTTCTTTGGTGGTTATTTTCACCTTCTCGCCGACAGAATAGATAAAATGTTCAGGTGTTTTTAGGCTTCTTTCTATACCGGGCGAACTCACTTCCAATCTATACTCACCGGCAACCGGCGGGCTAACATCGAACATAGGAGAAAGAAGTCTACTTACTTTTGCGCAAGTTTCCACATCCAATCTCTCTTTGCTTGTTATTAATACTCTAAAGATTTTATCTTCATTTTCATAAACAGTCTCGGTATCATAAAGCGCAACTCCAGCGCTTTCACATACCGCTTTTATATCTTCAATAAGTGAACTCATTTCTACTTCTTTTTTGATATTTTGTCAAAAAGCTCGTCTATCTTATTTAACGAACCAATCGTATCGTCAAATTTAAAATGCAATTTTGGCACTTTATACCAATCTTCGCAACTTAGGCAATATCTTTGAATATAGCCGCTAGCTTTGCTTAAAAGTGCTTGGAACTTTTGTCTATCTTCTTTTGATATATCAGTGCCGTCTATATAAACATCGGCATCGTACATCCCTCTTGTAATCTTTACATCCAAAACAGCAAGTCCGGAAATTCTATCATCATTAAGAGTTGCTACCGCTTCGGCTACAAGCTCTTTCAGCCTTGCTGCAACCCTTTGGTGTTTTATCTCTGCTTCTTTCATTCAAACTTTGCTTTTACTTTAACTTCTTTATATGTCTCAATAACATCGCCAGGGTTAAATCCTGTGAAGCTTTCTATACCTATTCCGCACTCAAAACCTTTTTTAACCTCTTTTACATCGTCTTTAAATCTCTTTAGCGAAATCACTCTTCCGGCAAAAACAATCTCTTCGCCTCTTAGAACTTTTGCAAGAGAATTTCTTTCTATTTGACCATCAGTCACCATACAACCGGCAATTGTGCCTAGTTTTGGTACATTAAATACCTCTCTTACTTCAGCATGACCCGTTATCTCTTCTTTTATTTCAGGAGACAACATACCGCCAAGCACTTTTTTTACATCTTCTAAGAGATCATAAATAACATCGTATGTTTTTATATCAACACCAAGCTCTTTTGCTTTTTGTTTTACAACGACAGACGGTTTTACATGGAATCCAAGGATTATAGCGTGCTCGCTAGCCGCAGCCAAAATAACATCGCTCTCGCTTATGGCACCGACTGCGGAGTGAATAATATTTACCTTTACTTCATCATTTCTCATCTTAGAAAGGCTTGCAATAAGCGCCTCAAGCGTACCTTGCACATCCGCTTTTAGAACTATCGGGAGTTTATTTAGCATGCCCTCGGCAATAAGGTCGTGCAAATCCTCTGCTGTCGCTTTTGTGCTTTTTGATAGCTGCTTTTGTCTAGCGTGCTCTCTTCTGCTTAGGGCAGTTTCGCGCATAGTTTTTTCATCTTCCATAACAACTACGATATCACCTGATTGCGGAACACTGTCAAGACCTATAATTTGTCCGGCTTCGGAAGGTTTAAGTTCATTAATGGTATTTCCCATATCATCCAAAATAGCTCTTACCCTACCAAAACTCGTTCCGGCTATAACACTGTCGCCTTTTTTTAAAGTACCGTTTTGAATTATTACAGTTGCAACAGCACCTCTGCCTTTTTCTAAAGATGCTTCGATTACAACCGCTTTTGCAGAGGCTTTTGAGTTGGCTTTTAACTCCATCATTTCTGCTTGAATCAAAATAGTCTCAAGAAGGTCATTTACGCCGTCTCCGGTTTTTGCAGAAACACCAACGCACTCATACTCACCGCCCCAGTCAATCGGAGTAAGCCCTAATTCTGCAAGCTGTCCTTTTACATAATCAGGATTTGCTTCCGGTTTGTCCATTTTGTTTATTGCAACAATTATAGGGGCTTTGGCGGCTTTTGCATGGTTTATTGCTTCAACGGTTTGAGGCATCACCCCATCATCCGCTGCAACAACTATAATAACTATATCCGTAACATTAGCGCCTCTTGCTCTCATTTCAGTAAAAGCCTCATGCCCTGGAGTATCTATAAATGTTATCTCTTTGCCATTTTTCTTAACGGTATATGCTCCGACATGCTGAGTGATTCCGCCCGCTTCTCCTGCTGCCACTTTTGTCTTTTTTATATAATCCAAAAGTGAAGTTTTACCATGGTCGACATGTCCCATAATAGTAACTATAGGCGGTCTTTCTTCTGTATATTCATCGCTTTTTTCATTATACTCACCGACATAATCAAGACTGTCTAATTCATTTTTAATATGTACTTCAACACCAAACTCTTCAGCAAGCACCTCTATGGTATCTTTGTCCATAAAATCATTTTTAGTAACCATCATGCCAAGAGAGAAAAGCGCTTTTATTACTTCATTTATAGGTTTTTTTATTTTTTCGGCGAACTCATAAATCCTTGTTCCTTCTGTTATTTCGACAGAACTTATAGTTTCATTGCCTTCTTCTTTTTCTATTTTTGGTCTTCTTTTTTTGCGAGTATTTCTACTAATGCTTACTTGGGTATTGAATTTTGCGTTTGCTTTTTTATTTACAATATTTAGCGCTTCAGTATCTTTTTTGAAATAATCTCTTGGCTCCTCAGGCATTAATGAAACAGTAAGATCTGGAAGCATAACCTCATCATCGAAATCATCATAAAAAGAGTCGCTTAGATTTCTATTTGATAGAACATCTATTTTTATGGCGACCTCTTTTTTTTCCATTATCGACGCATGGTGCTTCTTATTTTTTTTCTTTTTATCTTCTATGTCCGCAACATCGGATGCAACTCTTTTTTTGCCATAGATTTTAACCGGAAAATCCTCTTCTTTATCTTCAATAGCCGCAATTTTTGAGCGAATGGTTTCTGGAGTAATTGTTCTTTTTTTCTTTACGATTCTAAGTCCAGTGCCTTTTTTTGCAAGATCCATCGGCTCTGAATCTTTTTTTTCTGCCAAATCAACATCTTTTGATTCTTCTTCTGTATCTTGATTTTGTACCTGCGGTGTCTTTTTTAGGGTTGCTTTTTCTTGCGTAGTATCTTTTTTTTCGAGCTTAATCTCTTTTTTTACTACTGGAGCTTCTTTTTTGGCGGGAACCGCTCCGCTAATTAAAAAACTCATAAGCTTTTCAGCATCGGCCAAAGAGATGGAGCTTGAAGCAGCTTTTGCTGAAATATTTAGTATCTCACATGCGCTTAAAACCTCTTTTGGGTTTTTTGCCGTTTCTTGAGCTACCTCACTGATTTTGACTTTATTCATATAACGAATTTCTCCTTTAAAACTATGAGCAGTTGCCGTGATTCTTCTTTTGATAAACGACAAACTTTAGAAATACTTTTACACAGTTTATCGTCTTGTATACATTTTTTGCAGACATAAAAACTTCGAGAAACGCCACTAAAAAGAATAATAGCACCATTGCTTTTGTCGTATTGTAGCCTAATTAAGTCGCTTTGCGCAAATCTCTCTCTGCAGTTTATACACATTCTCACAGGTACAGCCATATGCTAAGATTATATCCAACACCCACTTAATCAGTGGTGTTCTATAATCAATCCCTTGTTGTCAAAATCTAGTATCTCGATTCTATATTGAGGAAACTTATTCATTAGCGTTTTTCTTAAATATCTAGCATCGCATCTGTAGGTCATATTAAAAAATGAGGAACCGCTTCCAGAAAGCGTGCTCATAAGCGCTCCGCTTTCGAGTGCTATTTTTTGCAAATTAAACAATTCAGGAAGATTATTCATACGAATTTCTTGGTGAATTTTATCTTTTGAAGCAAATTTGAGCATCTCAAAATCTCCTTTTACAATAGAAGCCGCAAGCAAAGAGGAGTGGCTTATATTGTAAACTGCGGTTTCTAACGGTACGCTAGCGGGCAAAACACTTCTGCTAGCTTTTGTTGATATCGGCTTATCTGGTATTGCAACGACCGCTTTCATAAATTTTGGCATATCGTGCTTTAGGCTAATAACCTTTGAATCATGCAAAATAGAAGAGACAAAACCACCGTGTGCGGCAGGTGATATATTATCCGGATGATTTTCATATCTTAGTGCAACATTTACAATATCTTCTCTTGAAATATTAACTTTTGCGGCTTCATATGCGGCAGCTACGGCTGATACTATTATCGCTGATGAACTGCCTAGTCCTCTTGAAATCGGTATATTATTAAAAAAAGCAAACCTAAATGTATCGGTTCTATTTGTAAGAGATTGGTAAAGTTCATCAAAAATTCTTAAAAATATATTTCCTTCTTTTTTCTTTAAAAATGAAGCTCCTTCGCCTTTTACGGATAAGCTATAAAATTTTGAGTACTTTATTTCAACTCTATTTCTTAGGTTTAAAGCTACTCCAAGCGCATCAAAACCAGGTCCTAGATTTGCACTTGTGGCTGGAACAGAAATTATCAATCAATCTCCTTGGGTTTAATTTTATACTGCCGGCGCAATATACATAGGTCTTGAATCTTCGCTAAATTTACTTAAATCTAGTTTTTTAGGAAGCACAAATTCACTCATTGTGTAGTTTTCAATTTTTTCTATTGAAATACCATTTGGATTTTTTATAAAAAAACTTTTCCCTACCGACTTTATAGGGGTATTATTATTAAAAATAAAAGCATCCGAAGCAAAAAGCTTGATTTTTTTTAAAATACAAAAGCTTTTTAAAAACACATATGCGATTTTTATCGACATAAAACTCCCCGGTCCTTTTGCGTAAAAAACCCTGCTTATTTTATAATTATGAATAATATCTCTAAAAACCAAAGGCAAAACATCGCTGCTTTTACCCTCTTTTACTATCTCTTGAATTAATAAGCTATCCGAATATATCCCTACTTTTAAAGGAGAACCGATTGAGAGAACAACGACATCTATGTTTTTTTTATGCAAACGCTCTCTCCAATACTTTTTCTGCTATTGTCCCGACTTCAACTACTTCATAGGCAACAATATCTTTTAGCACGGCTTTTGT
>JAUPLZ010000180.1 GCA_030836705.1 Campylobacterota bacterium | reverse complement strand
AATTAAAAGTGCCAGTACATATCGTTTTTTTAAATCATTTTTTCTCATTTATTATCTAAAAATCTTTTTCAAGCTATTTTCGATATTTCCAGGAACCGATGCAATGGTCATAAACTCAGTCATGCTAAGCAAAGGATACGATAGCGCAATATAGTACTTTGGATGTAGCATATAAGCCTTGTTGTTTTCTATTAAAACCAAATACGGAAGCAATATGGCGTTTTGCTCTCCTATTTTTTTGACAAACTTTTCATTATCCAAAGCAACTCCTAAAAGTGTGCTTTTTTCTGTTAGTTTTAGTTCAAAAACAAGCTTTTCTTTCGCATTTTCTTTGGCTTTTTTGAGCAAAGTAGCACTCTCTTGTTCGCTTAATACAATCATATCTTCATAATACGGCATACCCACCATAAAGTGGTAGTCTTCAAGCTTGTCCTCGTCTAAATAATCATTGCTTTTTTCGAGTTTTCCAAAGGCATTTTGTAGCTTTGTTTCGATATTTTTTGCAAGTTCGCTAGAGTAATTTTTTTGCAAAAAGGCTTTTAAAAAGTAGTGCGGATTTGTTATTCTTATTTCGTTTTCATTTTCATTTTCATTTATGATTACTCTCATTGCACTGGCAAAGCCTTTTAAATCACTCGATGAAGCCAGTTTGAGCGCATTGCTTGTAAATAGGATAACTTTTAGCTTTTTATCATCTGCCACTGTGTGTTCGCCTAAGATTTCAAATCCCTCTTTTTTGAGATTGTCAATCACTGTATTGTGAGCTAATTTTTTAGCCGCAAAATAGGCATTCACTCCGTTTTGCGAAATTGGTTGCTCTTGAGGTTTTTTGGCTGTCTCTGCTTGCTTTTTGACTGTCTCTTTTTGCTTTCCTAGCATTTTAAAAGTTTCGATGACTTCAAGCTCGATTTTTTCCATTTTATCAAGCATCTCTTTGTCGTTTAAGCCTATGACATCTGCCCAGTTTTGAAGCTTTGGCATACCGACATGAATTGTTCTTTCACCTTTTTTGATATACATAAAGATAGAACAAGGGGCAAAAACTCCGGCTTCTGGAATGCGATTAAAGACATAATTTGAGATTCCAAAATGACACAAAGAGTATGTCCAATATGCATCAAACTCATGTTCTAAACCCATGTCATCAAATGTTTCTTTCATGTTTTTAAATCCGGCTACAATGTACTCTCTCTCCTCAAAAAGCTCTTCAAATCTCTCTTGAAATTCGGTGGAGAAATCTTCAAGATTTACATTAGGGTCTATCTCAAACTCAAAAAGCATCATAGGTTCGCTTGATAGTGCTTTGTAAGATATCTTTTTTTCTTTTGTAGGCGCAACAGTCTCTTTTATTAACTTATCTAGCGGCTTAAAAGACGATGCGAACTTTTCTCTAAGCTCTTTATCCTGCATACCTACGATATCTGCCATGAGATACGGATCAAGTCTTGCAACCCAAGTAGTATTTTCGTCTTTTGACTTATATACAAAAAGATTAAACGGCACAAATCCGCCTATTTGCGGATATTTGTTTATTATTTCATAAATATTTTTTTCATTTATAATTCCAAAAAAATTAAGAGTTTCAAGCGTTGTGCTTCCGTACTTTTTTTCATACGCATCATTGATTCTTTCATGAGCGTCGCTGACAGAAAAATCAATAGTTTCTAATTTTGATATAAGTTCTTTTGCGGCTTTTTCTTCATGATAGCCATCTACTCCAAAGAAAACAGCTCCTATTTTTTCTTCTTGTATTTTATCGCTTGTAAAAATAAAATAACCAAGCACAAAAGCCAAAATCAACAAAAAAACAGCAAAAATCTTCTTACCCATGAAAAACCTCCAAAATCAAACCCCTTATAATACCTTCAAAGCCGTTAAGAGCAGCTTTTTATGAAAGTATAAAAAGCGCAATCTCATCCGCTAAAAAGTAATTTTTATTAAATACTACGCTGTTTTTTATGATTATTTTATTCTCTTTTTTAAGAAGCTCTGCCTTTTCCCTCTCTTTTTTATCAAGCAGAGATATGTCAAATCCGCCTTCGTATCTTAAGCTCAGAAGAATTTTTTCGTTTTTTATGTCATCGGTTTTAAGCTCTTCGCACTCTTTAAAAAGCGGCTCGTTGATATATTTTTTTACATCTTTATGCGGATAGGTTCTTATGTTTTTAATACATCCGACAGCTCCTGCGCCAATCCCTAAATATGGCTTGTATTGCCAGTAGCCTAGATTGTGTTTTGACTTGCTTGATTCGCCTTCTTTTGCAAAGTTTGAAACCTCGTATTGAAAAAATCCTATATCTTTTGCTTTTTTGATTATATGGCTATATGCTTCATCTCTTTCATTTACGACATTAGGGGTGTTTGAAAATTTTGTATTTTCTTCTAGGGTGAGCGAGTAGAGACTTAAATGCTCTATCGGCAGGTTTTTTATTGTTTCAAACTCTTTATTTAAAAACTCCTCGGTATCAAAAAGAGTGGAGTAGATAATATCGATAGAAATTTTCTCAAAACCGGCTTTTTTTGCGTTTTCTATTGCCAAAAGAGCCTCTTTTGAATCATGTGCTCTGCCTAAAAATTTTAGCTTTTTATCATCAAAACTTTGAACGCCAAAACTTACCCTGTTTGCCCCTAAATTTTTTATCCCTTTTAGCCACTCAAAAGTTGCGCTGTTTGGGTTGGCTTCAAATGTTATTTCCGCATTTGGTTTTATATAGCTATTTATTATCAAAAATAACTCTTTGTAAAGGCTAGAATCTACAGTCGAGGGTGTTCCGCCGCCTACAAAAACAGAGTCTAAGCTATTTTTTTTGATATCGTATTTTTCAATATCGTGTTTTAACTGCTTTAGTGCGCTAGCCATATATTCCTCTTTTAGCTCATGCAAAAATGTATATGAATTAAATGCGCAATAATGACACTTGCTGTCGCAAAACGGTATATGGATATAAAGCATTTTATCCTCATATAATAAGAAATCATCTATAATCAACTATTGAGATGTTAGCCTTTTTTGCTATAGTTTTTGTTAAAAAAAGTGAGTGAATGGAAAAAAATTATCGACCAAATGTAGCGGCAGTTATTGTTTCTAGCAATTATCCTGAAAAATGTGAGATTTTTATAGCACAAAGAAGTGATATTCCGGGTGCTTGGCAATTTCCACAGGGTGGGGTAGACGATAATGAAAAGCCAAGAGATGCACTTTTTAGAGAGCTAAAAGAGGAGATAGGAACGGGTGAAGTTGATGTCATAGCCGAATATCCAGGGTGGATAAGCTATGACTTTCCGGAGACGGTTGCAAAAAAAATGTATCCATTTGACGGTCAAAAACAGAAATATTTTTTTGTACGATTAAAAAAGGGTGCTAAAATCAAGCTTGACACAAAAACACCCGAATTTGTAGAGTATAAATTTGTTAATGTTGGCGATTTGATGGAGGAGGTTTCGCATTTTAAGAGACCAATCTATAAGAAAGTAATAAATTACTTTAAAAAAGCAGGATATTTGTAAAAGGAATTTGAGTTGTTAATCGTACAAAAGTTTGGCGGAACAAGCGTTGGTGATTTGGAGCGTATTAGAAATGTAGCTCTTAGGGTTAAAAAAAGTGTTGATGCCGGAAATGAGATTGTAGTCGTTGTTTCTGCGATGAGCGGAGAGACAAATAAGCTAGTTGATTATGCACATTATTATTCTAAAGAGCCTAGTCAAAGAGAAGTTGATTTGCTTTTAAGCTCAGGCGAAAGAGTGACATCGGCATTGCTTTCTATTGCTTTGCAGGCTATTGGAGTAGATGCTGTTGCTATGACAGGAAGACAAGCCGGTATTTCAACCGATAGTATTCACACAAAGGCTAGAATCAGCAATATAGACCCTAAGCCTATTTTAGAAGAGGTAAAAAAGGGCAGGGTTGTTGTGGTAGCAGGCTTTCAGGGTGTTACGCAAGACGGCATTGTAACGACACTAGGTCGTGGCGGCAGTGACCTAACTGCTGTTGCTATTGCAGGAGCCATAAAAGCAGATTTGTGCGAAATCTTTACCGATGTTGACGGAGTTTATACAACAGATCCTAGAATAGAACCGAGTGCAAAAAAACTGGAAAAAATAAGCTATGATGAGATGCTTGAGCTTGCTAGTCTTGGGGCTAAAGTATTGCAAAATCGTTCGGTAGAAATGGCAAAAAAATTAAATGTTAGACTTGTAACCAGAAGTAGTTTTAATGAAAATGAAGGCACATTAATTGTAAATGAAGAGGAGATTATGGAACAACCTTTAGTAAGCGGAATAGCATTAGATAAAAACCAAGCTCGTGTAACTCTAAGAGGTGTGGTTGATAGACCGGGTATTGCGGCAGATATTTTTGGAAGTCTTGCAGATGCAAACATCAATGTCGATATGATTATTCAAAATGCAGGAGACCATGGCAGAACAAACCTTGGATTTACCGTGCCAAAAACAGAACTTATAACGGCACAAAAAGCTATACAGAAGTTTTCAAAAGAGATGGAAAGTGTGGATTTTGATGAAAAAATAAGCAAAGTTTCTATTGTCGGCGTCGGCATGAAATCTCACAGCGGCGTTGCTTCAAAAGCATTTAAGACACTTTCAAAAGAAAATATAAATATTCTAATGATTGGCACTAGCGAGATTAAAATATCTGTAGTTATTGATGAGAAATATAGTGAGTTGGCGGTTCGCGCGCTTCACGCAGCATATGAATTAGAAAAATAAATATTCAATGAAAGAGATATTAAATTGGACGCTTGATACGCTAAGGTCTGATAATGCCATGATGAGCTGGCTGGAGGAGCGACGATATGAGTGGGCTCCTCTTATAAAAGATGCGATAGTTCATATAATGAATGGCGCGTCCGTTATGCTTGTGACTGACAATGAGAGAGAGTGGCTCTCAAGATATATAGTGTCAAATATTAATAATCCTTCTAAAAATAGACCGTTTTTTCCAATTTATGAAATGAACAAACTTATTCCAAACCTTGATTATTTGGTTGCTACTCAAAATATGCAAGTTGCAAGCGATATGCTTGATATCTCTTTTAAAGACCACTATTTTTACTGGTATATAGGAAGGGCAAATCATCAAAATGCAACAATCGCGAAAGATTTTGGTCATAGTCTTTTGTGGATGATGGACGAAGAAGTTCAAAATAGCTTTTTTTTGCGCTCAGCCGATGAGCTGATTGATCTTAAGCTTATGCACATGGTTAGGCTTTTTGATAAAACTCTCGATGCTGTTATGATAGGGGAGCTTGAAGTCTAATATGGATTTAAACGACATTAAAAGCCATATTATTGTTACAAACTCTCCTCAAAATACTCTTCTAAATTTAATAAAAACAATCAATACAAATAATTATCGCATTTTTGATAAAGATGAATTTTTAGTTGAAGATGCGCATGAGTTAATCTCTCACGCTTATATCGCCAGCGAAAATATAAAATACCTCATAGTAAAAACCATTTCATGCAATATAGTAAGCCAAAATGCTCTTTTAAAGCTTCTTGAAGAGCCGCCAGCGAACATAGTAATACTCTTTATAGTGCCTAATAAATCTATATTTTTGCCGACGATAAGGTCAAGACTTCCCATAAAAATAGAAAAAACACCCAAAGAAGAGATAGAAATTGATTTTGATTTTGACTCTTTAGGCATAAAAAGCATTTTTGAGTTTTTGAAAAAAAATAAACAGATGGAGAAAAAAGAGGCAAAAGTTTTTTTAGAAAAAGCTTTTGAGTATTACAAAAAACTTCCGTTTTCAAAAGAGCAAAAACTTGCAAGCGAACTTGAAGAGTTTGATAGAAGTTTTAGGCTTATAGAGTTAAATTCGCCGGCAAAAAATATAATTAGCACCATTTTGCTTTTGCTTTTGGAGAAGAAAAGTGCTTTATAGGCTTTCAAATGATACAGATATAAAGAATGCAATAAAAAAGCTAGGAAGTCATCAAGATGGCTTAAAAATAATGACAAATAAGGCTACAAAGCACTTTTTTTATATAAAAAATATAAAAACTCCGGCAGCAAATATTTTAAAACAAGACGCTTTGGCAATAGGAGCCGAGCTTGCCGTGCCAAAAGGTGTTGTTGTTTATGAAAAAGAGTTTGTCGATGCCATATTGATATGCAACCAAACGCAGCTAAAAATACTCGCAAAAAAAGAGCAGCTTCAGCCGTTTGGATTAAAGCAAATTGCCAATGAACTCAAAAAGTATCTAAAAATCACTAGTTTTAAGCCAAGAGTTATGGGGATACTCAATATAAACGAGGATAGCTTTTATGAAAAAAGCAGGGTTGACGATAGTTCGTTTGTGGCAAAAGCTAAAAAAATGATAGAAGACGGAGCTGGTATTATTGATATAGGCGGGGTTTCTTCAAGACCGGGAAGTGAAGCAGTTTCGCAAGAAGAAGAGTTAAAAAGAGTAAAAAATGCGATAGATTTGGTTTATACTCATAAGCTTTATGAGCAGTGCGAATTTAGTATTGATAGCTATGCTCCAAAAGTTATTGATTATGCTCTTTCGCACGGGTTTGGAATAATAAATGACATTACCGGTTTGCAAAGCGATGAGGTGTGCGAATTGGCTTTTAAATACAATGCAGAGGTTTGCATAATGCACATGAAAGGTGCCCCAAAAGATATGCAAATAAATCCGCATTATGATGATATTATGATTGATGTTGATAATTTTTTTAAAGAGAGAATAGAAAAAGCGCATAGTTTTGGGATAAAAAAAATAATTCTTGACAGTGGCATTGGGTTTGGCAAAAATTTAGAACACAATCTGACTCTTATTAAAAATCAATCAAATTTTTTAAAATATAACTATCCGCTTTTAGTTGGCGCTAGCAGAAAATCTATGATTGATAAAATCTCTCCATCGGATACGCGAGACAGGCTGGCAGGTAGTTTGGCTATTCATTTAAAAGCAATTGACGAAGGCGTGTCTATTATTAGGACTCATGATGTTTTTGAACATGTGCAAGCGATTAAGGTTCATCAGGCTATAAAAAATATTTAATTTGCTTTAGTTTTTATTTTGATTTTGTCAATCGCTCTTCTTACCAATCTTCTGCTTCCGCCAAAGAGTTCTTTGTATCTATTTTCTGCTATTTGTTGCTCTAGTTCGCCTACTGTGTTTTGCGCCGGATAGCTAACGATAAAATTTTTATCTTTCATTTTTTGAGCAAGAGTTTGAGGAGCTGTGTCCATAAACTCATCCCAAGATAGCGTTCCGGGTCTTGCCGCAAGAAAAACTAACAGCTCGTCTTTGTCGCACTCTTTTGCAAAAGCTTCTAAATTTCTCCAATCGTCAAACCTTTTTTGCGTAGCTCTTATTTCAGGCTTTAGCATCATTACTGCCTCAGCATATCGCAATGTCAACGAAGAGCCGACTATGCTAGGCGTGGCACTTAGCTCTTTTACTAGCTGTTTTACATTTGTAAGAGTGTGCACAAAGCCTTGTTCCAGCTCGATTCTAGGCGGCATTAGGACGGTAATTTTTTTTATAGTATTTAGGGGTTGAGATAGGCATACGATGTTTAGAGATTGACTTGTTTTTTTTATGATAGCGTCTATTACTGAGCCAAAAAGCTGTTTGCTGGTTTCGTCATGGTTGCCATCCCAAGCAAGAAGCGTATCTGATGTTCTTAGTTCTCTTCCTGCTCTTACAATTCCTTGTGATACGGTGGGAGCTATGCTGCTGATTACTTGTACGGGGCTTTCAGTGGCGCTTCCTAGTGCTACGGCTCGCTCAAGCATTTTGCTGCTAAAAACGACCTGCTCGTCTGCTTTTGAGCTTTCCCTTACGACATGAAGGGCATATATGGGCTGCTCGCTTCCGTTTTTTATCATTAGAGCAAGCTGCATCAATTCGTTTATTTTTTCCGCGTCTTCTACGGCTACTAGTATTTTTGCCTCCGTTTCATCTTTTTGAGAAACTACATCGGCTTCGTTTTCTGCTATTTCTTGACCCCATTTTTCCGTAATAAAAGACCCCACTAGACAAGTAATAAGAATCATCGTAACGGTGCCGTTAAGAATGGCTTCGTTGAAAAACCCGAGTTTAAATCCTATAAATACGGCAGCCAAAGTTGCGGCGGCTTGATTTACGCTAAGACCAAACATTACTTGTCTTTCGGCTAGTGAGTATCTTAATAGTTTTTGCACTACAAATGCTGCCGTCCATTTGCTAGCAAGTGCGGTAGTCGTCATCACGAAAGCTATAAGAATAGTATTGATGTCGGAGATAAAAACCCTAACATCAACAATCATTCCAACGCCAATCAAAAAAAACGGAATAAATACGGCATTTCCTATAAACTCAATTCGATTCATCAAAGCAGAGCTGTGCGGAATAAAACGATTTAGTGCAAGACCTGCCATAAATGCGCCGATTATCGGCTCAAGATGGCATAGTTTCGCCAAAAATGCAGACAAAAAAACCATTGCCAAAACAAAAATATATTGAGGAACACTCTCTTCGTAATTGCTAAAAAACCAATACGCCACTCTTGGCAGACCCCAAAATACGGCTATTCCAAAAAAAAGAGTCAGCGTAAAAAGCTGAACCCAAAAAAATGTATCTATATCGCCATTTGCGCTTGCTGCAATAATGGCTAGTATTAAAAGTGCGGCAGTATCGGTTATGATTGTTCCGCCTACAGTTGTTGTAACGGCTCTATTTTTTGTGATGCCGAGCTGTGAAGCCAGAGGGTAGCTAAGCAGAGTATGCGAAGCAAACATACTAGCTAGTAAAATTGCAGAAATCCAGCCAAGTCCAAGCAAGAAAAATCCGGCTAGTGTTCCTAAAATCATTGGAATTGCGAATGTAAAAAATCCAAAAAGCATACTTTTGTGCTGATTTTTTTTAAATTCCGCTATATCAATTTCAAGCGCCGCCATAAACATAATATACAAAAGCCCGACTGTGCCAAAAAGAACAATAGAGCTGTCTCTTTCAAGAATCGTAAGCCCGTTTGGTCCAAGTATTGTTCCGGCGAGGATAAGACCTATTACGGAAGGAATGTTAAATTTTTTAAGCGTTATAGTGGAGAATAAAACTATTAAAAGAATAAGTGCAAATATTAAAACAGGATCACCTATGGGCAAAGAAAAAGAAAGATCATGTACCAGCGGCAATCCTTGCAATTAATTTGTAGAATATTAGCGAAAAATCAATTACGGTAAAACCGAGTAAGAAATCTGCTTTTTGGAAAATTTTAGCAAAAGGTAAAAAATATTTGTTAAGCACAAGAGAGGGCTTTGGCGAAAATCATCTTGAGTGAGAATATAAGAGAGATTTTTATCGCTTCATAAAATGGCGAAATAGTTTTGATTATCTTATCTTTCTCGCAACATAATTCTAAAAAACTTTAACAATCAATCACTAAAACTATATCTGGATAATGTTTTAAATAAATATTCTGCTTAAATTATAAAAACAATAATGCAGTATAGTTTTTGGCAGAAATTTATGCTATTATTTTATAAACCGTATTAAAATGTAGTTTATAGATTGAGAGGAAAGAGTGGCAAAAGTAGTAAAGCAAGCTCAAAAACCAATATCCGATGCTATCAATTCAGTAAAGAGTTTGGGTGAGCATATATTGCATCATCGAACAAAGTTAGGTATGAGCAGAGAAGAGGCTGCAAGTCTATGTGGTATAAATTATAAAACACTAGAAAATATTGAAAAAGGCAATCCAAATACGAAAATAGGCAATGTTTTAGAAGTGGCTAAAATGTTCGGATTAAAAATAATCATAGATGATAAATAGATGCATGCGTTAAATATTTTTTTTAATGAAAAAAAAGTTGGAAAATTGCTCTATGATAGTTTTGGAGATGATTTTCGACTAGAATATGATATGTCTTGGGTTCAGAATGGATTTGCACTCTCTGCTAAGCTCGGATTAAATGAGCAAATAAAATCTATTGATATCAAAAATTTTATCGATAATTTACTCCCTGAGGGCAAGGGGCTTGATGAGCTTGTGAATTGTATACAAGTAAGTAAAAACAATAAATTTGCCCTTTTAAAAAAAATCGGCAATGAGACCTCCGGTGCATTTTCATTTGTAAGCGATGAAGCTTTTAATCTAAGTACAAGTTTTAGAGAAGTAAGTTTTGATGAGCTAACCCAGAGGATAAAACAAAGAAAACAAATACCAATCACTATTTGGGATGGCAGACCACGACTTAGCATCGCAGGAGTTCAAGAAAAACTTCCCATAACTAAAATAGATGGCAAATATGGATTTGGCGAGGGTGAATTGGCTTCTACCCATATCCTTAAGTTTGATAAAACCGATGAAAAACTTGTGCTTAATGAGTATTTTTCACTACTGCTGGCAAAAAGTGCGGGGCTTGATGTAACAAATTTTGAGCTTAAAAAATTTGATGATGAGTTTGTTCTTGAGATAGAGCGATTTGATAGAAAAATCATCTCAAATGAAAAAGTTGAAAAACTACATCTAGTAGATGGATGTCAACTTTTAGGAGTGCCAGCATCATTTAAGTATGAGAGAAATTTCGGAACAACTAGGGATGTAAAAGATATAAAAGAGGGAGTGAGTTTCAAAAAACTTGATGAGATAACATATCTTACAAAAATACCATTGATATCTAAAAAAGTCCTCTTAGAGTGGTGTGCTATCAATCTTATCATTGGCAATAGCGATGCCCATGGGAAAAATATCTCATTTTTTATAAGTAGAGATGGAGTCGAGATAGCTCCATTTTATGATATTGTAAATATTGTTGTTTATGATGATATCTATGAAACATCGCTTGCTATGGGAATAGATGATGAGTTTGAGCTAGGCAAAATTAAAGCCTATGATATAGCAGCACATTGTTATAACTTGGGAATTACTCCAAAACTTTTTTCTAAAACCTTTGAAAATATTGCCAATAAAATCAAAACAACTATCAGCGATAAAATTTTTGAGCAAATGAAATCTTATGATGAAGAGTTTGCTAAAAAATATTGTGAAGATATTTTAAACAGAATAGAGCGACTAAGCGCAGAGGCTAAAAATGCCACTAAAGTAAAAGTGAGTGATGTTTGAGTAGAGCTGATTAAAAGCCTATATTTAACCCAATTGGTAAAACAAGGACTGATTTTATGACAACTTACAGAGTAGCTTGCACTCAAGATATCAAAGAGTTGTGCAGGCTTTTAAATGAACTTTTTACACAAGAGGCGGAATTT
>JAUPLZ010000179.1 GCA_030836705.1 Campylobacterota bacterium | reverse complement strand
TCTTGGCAGATATTTTTTACCAAAATATTTTCTTTTGGAATCAATTGGTGTATTTAGTGAAGCAAAAAATACATTTTGCAATATACTTCTGTAGTAATAGTTTTGACTCATAAAATCTTTGTCAGATTCATTGCCAAATAATTTTTTTGGACTAAACTCATAATCTGTAATTTCAAGCAAATCGTCACTTACAAGTTTTTTTTCTTTTAAAAACCAAACAAAAAGAAGTCTTGACAAAAGCCTAACTGTAAAGTTTTTAACATTTTCTTTATCGTCTTTGAAATAGTCTGGCTTTAGTGGAAGTTTGATTTTTGTGATTGCATAATTATACCAAGTAGATATTTCGTTATAGAATTTTTCATTTAAAATTGATAAATCAAAAACTCTCCACCAATAGCTATAAAGTTTTTCATAGTTATCAATATCTTTTGTAATTTGTAGTTCATTTAATATTTCAATGTGCCCACGGTGAGGATTTTCTATATCAATATCCCTTAAAATCGATACTTTCCCTATTTTATCGCCATCTCTTTCGATTTTATAATCCAATCTTTGAGTGCTTGAAAGTGAAAGTCTATTATTGTACTTAAAAAGTATGACAATAGGTAAATATTTGAATTTTTGGTTAAAAATCCTTGAGATATTAGACAGCTCTTCCCTAGTAGGATGTGGTTTGTTGAGCTCAAGTCCAAAAATGAGCATTCCATCATATTTGCCAGTTTGCAAATTTATTTCTGTTTGAATCTTTGAAAATATACTGTCATCAACTTGTCCTATCATGTATGCAGTTTTTATAATATCGAAGCTTTTTTGTTTATCAAAAATATTGCTTAGCTCTATAGCTTCTGTTATCGATTTGTTCAGAGGAACTCCGAGAGATTCAAAAAGCTCTATCCCATTTTCATAAAAACTACCGGTTTTAAAATTTTGTATTATCTGTCTCATATTATTTCTCATTTAAGTACCATCCAAGCTATCAAATCATAGTTTTCTATGTCAAATTCATCTTCTATCGCAGTATCTTGTTTGCTTCTCTCTATAGCTTGTCTGTCTCCACCCATCAAACCCTTGAGTAAATCATTTGATTTATCTTTAGTAAGTGGTTTTGCCCATGACATTATCATTTGCTGCATGGAACTAATAGCATTTTTGTCATTTGAGCTTATATCTCTAAGTCCATCATTGTCTCTAGGCTTATCTTGATTGAATTTGAGCAGCTCCAGTATCTCTTCTGTAGCTTGCATGATTTTTTGTCCATTTTTGTCAATATAAATAAGCTCATACAGACCATTTACTCTATTATAAAGCAATGCTACTAGTTCTCTATCTGTGAGGTTTGAATCATCTTTGACAAATCCACTATATATGCCTTTTGGCATACCATCATAATACTGCTGGTTTCTTCTAAGCTCTCCAAATAAATCTTGTCTAAATTGCTCTAGGGATAGATCGTCAAATCCAAAAGTTTGGGCACCGGCCTCTATATCATCTATACTATTTTCAAACTGTTTGAGTAGTTTGTGCTCCCCGATGAGTTCTATCTCTTCATTTTTGATATCATCTAGTGTTTCTGTGCCAAGAGTAGTCATCATCTTTATCTTTTCATTTACTCTATTTTGAAGACCCAAATAATCATCTATGTTTTGAGATGGCCAGAAGTTTACACTTTGGATTTTATCATTAGGAGAGCCCAATCTATCTATCCTACCCAGCCTTTGAATAATTCTCACGGGATTCCAATGGATATCATAATTGACCACCATATCAGCATCCTGAAGGTTTTGCCCTTCGCTAAGTACATCTGTAGCTATAAGTATCTCTATGGGGTTATCCAATAGCTTTTGTGATGCTTTATCATTGGTTTTGATCCACTCGAGCCACTCATGATAATCTTTGCCATCAAAATCTTCATATATCTTTTCTTTGAAAAGTTTTGTATATGGAGCAAACCTCTCAAGTACATCTTCATAATCTTTTGTTTGCCCATGAACAAGTGCAATTTTATTTATTCCTCTTTTGATGAGCTCATTATATAAATATTCTGCCGTATCAGTGTAGGCTGTAAATATTATCATTTTTTTGTTTGGTTGTTTTTGTTTGTCTTTTATGAGCTCTAAAAGTTTTTCTAACTTTGTATCACAAGATGAATCGCCACCTTCTTGACCTATTCGGTCTTTAAATATCTCAAGATTCACTATTAATTTATTGAGTGCTTCCACATCAAAACATAAATCATCTCTAAATTCTTTTAATTTACCACAAGCTTCGATCTGCGAAATTTTAATATCTCTTTTGCCGATACCTATCTCATCGTCTATCTCATCCTCCAAGTAATTATCTTCTAGGTTTATATCTGAATCTTTTTGATTTATTGCATATTGTTCTACTGCATTAAATATATCCTGATGATATTTCTGTACTCTGAGAATGGTATCATATAGAGATTTCCAAGATGATTCAAATCTTTTTATCAATAGCATATACATTAAACCTACCAATGCCTTGTCTCTTTGGGCTTCATCTTTGGTAACATCCTGTTCTATTTTGCCCAAATAATATGCTGGTTTATAAGCTGTAAGCTTTGGTGGCAATGCTTTTATAAGGTCATCAAATGATTTTATATCTCCTATATTTTCTGGAGTAATATAGATATGCTGCGGTGTCTCCTTTTTGGGGAAGTGCATATCCGGAGTATATTTTTGTATCTGTTTTCTAGTACGCGCAATGACCAATCTGTCTATGAGTGTATTGAAGTTTTTTGGCAAAGCTTCCAATAAATCAGAAACACCTTTGCTTTCATCTTCTGACCATTTCACAAAAGACGCTTGCGATCTTTGAAACAAACTATTTAAACTTTTGATACCAAGAGTTTCGTTAAACCCGTCATCAAAACCTTTAACCATTAAACTAAATTGATTTCTTACATCTTTTAAAGAGTTGTTGATAGGAGTAGCGGAAAGTAATAAGACTTTAATGTTTGGATTTTTTGCTAATATTTCTTCAATTAAAAACTTGTATCTACTTGATTTATCATTGCGTAAATTATGGCTTTCATCAATAACGATTAATTTTGGTTTATCATTTTGAAAATAGGAGAGATTGGCATCATCTTTAGATAGCCTTTCATTAAATAAATCAGTATGAAATCTTACTACATAATCAAAATTATCATTTTCAAACATAGATTGTTTTCTCTTTTGATAGCGAGTCCAATTGTATTCAAGTTTTTTTGGACACAACAATACCGTTTCCCTGCCTTGTAGCTCATAATACTTAATGACTGCCAAAGCACTCCAAGTTTTACCAAGTCCTACTGCGTCAGCTAAAATAGCACCACCATAAGCCTCTAGCATTTTGATAAGGCTAATAACACCTTTTTGTTGAAATTCATAGAGATTTTTATATATTAATGTATTCTCTAATTTTCCTATCTCTTTTAAGAGAATAGGGTTATCAATATCTATATCTGCGTTAAACATCTCAAATAAAATTTTATAGTAAATCTCTTTGGGTGTGTATTCTTTGAAAATTTTACAAATCTCATCTATGAGATATTGTTTGAAATCTTTTTTGATTGCTTTATTGTTTTTTATTTCTATTGTTTTTTCAAAATGAGCTTTTTTGCTATTCCAAAGATTTTCGAACCAAACTTTTAGTGCTTTATGCTGGTCATTATCACCAGTTTCTGCTATGTTTAACTCTATGTTACTTGATGGTTTTAAACCAAACCCAGCCTCTGTAAGATTTGAACTGCCAGTTATAAAATAATTATATATGCCTTTTTGATTACTGTTAAATATATAAGTTTTGGCGTGACAAAAATTAGGTTCAAGTGTCTTAGTTTCTACTTTTATTTGTTCCAAAAAATCAACTGCTTTTTTTGCCGTATCACTAAGCCCAAGAGAACTTTGAATGTCCAAAGTTTCATTAAGTAGATTAATAGAATGACTTTCCAATTGTTCCGTACTAACAATATCTCCAAGAATAAATCTATATTTGTCTATATCTTTTGTGATTGTAGATAGGTATGCTAATGCTCCAATGGTAAAATAGCCAGTAATAATATCAAGGGAACCATTGCTGGTTTCAACCTCTTTTTCTATCCATTGATATACTTTTTGTGAATCATTTTCGTTATCTAATAACATTTGCTATTTCTATTTGTAAAAAATTTTGAACTCACTAATCACCTTTTGCTCTCACAGTTAATCGCTAGATTATATCTCATCAGATCTTAGAGAAATGTGCGATATCCATGCTCTTACCGTCAATTTGTTCATTGATTACTATTAATTAAATTCATTGTATTTTAAATCTATAGCTTGCACATCAAATGTATCATCATATCCTAGAAGTATCTTTAAATCATGAAGAGCATTTAATACATCTGATCTTGTCATATTCTTTTTATTATATTTTGAGTTTGATTTGATACTCTCTCCGATTCTTCTATGGTGGCAAATGTCATTTCTTGCATTTCTTACTATTGAAAGTAAAGCTTTTATCTGCTGCTTGTTATTATATTTTGGCTTTCCATCGCTGGTCAAAATTTTATTTTTCTTGATAGATAATTCAAATACATTTGCATATCTTGAACCATTTAAAAAAACCAACTCCAGAGTTCCAAATGAGATACTATTTAAAGCCTTTGAGGGCTTGTCTAACCTTTTTATATCTTGTTTTTGAAAATCATCTAAATCACTCATTATGCCATCTAAATGCCACTGATTACCATAAACTTTTACCATCTTGTGATTTATAAAAGTTCTTAAAAATGCCTCAAATTGGCTGATCTGCACATACAATAGATAATATTGATTGGTTATATTAATAATCTCTTGTATGTATTGACCTATAGAGTATTTACCGCTAACTTTCACTATTTTTTTATTATTATTAAGTGCTTTGACACTATCCTCAAGTATAAATTTTTCTTTCTGAACTATGAGTTTTAATCCTATTTTTGTTTCTGTAATAGTTCTTAGGATAATGTTATTTGCTAACAAGATTTGTTTAAAATGTTTATGATTCATTTAAGCTTTCCTATTGTATAATGGGGGTACTCCTCAAAGGGTGCCAAATCGTTCAAGATATTTGGCTGCATCAACCTAGAGTTGAAACTCTTTGAGATTATCATAAACTTTCCTTTAATTCATTCGCATTTTCAGTTCAATATTCAAACTTTAGAGTCATGCAATAAAAGTAAAACTAATTCTAACGCCAATTCTAACAATAAACGCAATTTCTGAATTTGAATCATGAAAGAGTGGAATTTCTCACAAAGTAACTGACATTTTTGGGCACACTTTGAGCGCAGTAGCCATTTTT